>JAYYRS010000467.1:0-4417 GCA_036126975.1 Myxococcota bacterium | reverse complement strand
GATCTGGATCTCGTCTCCCGGCTGGTACAGGGGACGGTCCGTGAGGACATCGACCCGTGCCGGTGCGTAGAGCGGGAGTGGCAGCTCCTCGGTGACCGTCTCGCCCCACGTCTGGACCCGGACACGAAGCGTGTGTTCCCCGTCGGGGACGGCTGCGGGAAGGGTCACGCGAGCGTGGGCTTGCGGTCCGGTCCTGGTCCACGCTCCCGTGACCGCCAGCGGGTGTTGCTCACCGGCCGCGGTGACCAGTGTCAGGTCAACGCTGCGAACCCGGGCAGGCGTGACCGAGCGGACGTCCGATGGGCCGTCCGTGAACCATGCGTTGACGCCGACCTTGACGGACCCCGGTGTGCCGCGCTGGAGTTCCCGGCCTTCGAAGACCACGCGTTTGACCAGTTCCCCGGAGGGGCAGCGGTTCATGAGCACGCCGTGTGGCAGTGCAGTGAGGCAGACGAGCCGGGACGCTCCGAGCAGGGCGAGGAGACCGGAGCCGCAGACGATGAGGGCCACGGTGTGGCGCCAGCGGTTGCGCTTGGGTTCGTCGGTCAAGATCGGCTCCTGCGAGTCCTGAACGGCCCGGGCCGGCCGAGCTTACATCTGGCAGCAGACAGCCGGCCCGCTCAACCCACCGCTGCGTCCACGGCGTCGGCTGCATGTTCCGCAGCACGTGCGCAGTCCTTGACGCCAATTCCTTCCAGGTGGTTCCCGCAGAAAACGAGCCCCGGATGTCGGGTCTGGGCAGCGCGCACCCGTGCGACCCGGGTGCGGTGTCCAGGTCCATATTGGGGAATGCCCTGTGGGTGGCGGAAGACCCTGGTGATGTCGAAGTCCCCCGTCATCTTCCCGAGGAACGTGGACAGCGCCTGCCGGGTCCGATGCAACAGCTGCTGCTCATCGAGTCTGGCCACCTCGGGATGGATCGCGCCGCCGATGATGGTGCGCGCGAGGTGATGTCCGGGCGGCGCCTGGTCGGGGAAGACCGACGAGCTGAAGACCGTTCCCAGCACACCCTCTGCGCCCGGGATGCGTCCGTCGCGCGCCATGAGCACACCGAAGCCGCGAGGCGGACTGGCGAAGGCCTCGCGCTTCCAACCGGTCACGACGACCGTTGCGGGGGCGTAGGGGATGGCGTCCAGCGCCGCTGCCGCCTCCGCCGCAACCCCGCGGACGATCCGGGCCTGCACCGGCGCCGGACAGGCCAGGACGACGGCGTCGCAGGGATGTGTTCCGTACGGGTCATGTACCAACCAGCCGCCATGCCGCGCCTCGATCGCCTGAACGGGGATGCCACACCGGACTGCATCGTCGAGTCCGTTGGCCAGCGCCTCCGTGATGGCGCCAGCGCCGCCGGGCAGCGTCTCGAGCCGCCCACGGGATGGGCCATCGCGGCGCAGGGCGAGCAGGGCCAGGAACAGGCTGCGATGCTCCCGCTCCATTGCCGCCATGCGCGGAAAGGCGGCTTCGAGGCAAAGACGATCGGGATCCGTGGCGTAGATTCCCGCGACCATCGGGCCCGCAAGCCGGTCTACGAAGGCCGCGCCGAGCCGCCGACGGACGAAGTCACCCACGGTCTGGTCGACGGGTCCCCGTGCAATGAGCGGCTCGAGCAGGAGGCGAAGCTTGGCGCTCCATGGAATCAACCTGCTCCGCAGCAGTGCCGGCGGCGACATCGGGGCGGGGTGCATGGCCCCATCCGCGAAGATCCAGCGCGTGCCGTAGGTGTCCGACGCGCCGACGGTGCGCCCGGACAGGCCCACCAGCGCAAGCAGACGATGCATCGCAGGCTCGGAGTCCAGCCATCCGTTGGCTGCGTGGTCGAGCACGTAGCCTCCGGTCCGGGTCGATCGGACGTGTCCGCCCGGTGTGGAGGCCTTCTCGAGGACCTGGACGGAATGACCCCGGTGTCGAAGAACGGTGGCTGCGGCCAGTCCCGTCATGCCCCCGCCGACGATGACGACGTGGCTCATTCCTCCTCCAGCTGTCGGTCGTGGGCCTTCCAGGCGGCGGCGACATCGGCGCGAAGCCTGTCCTCGGGGACCGTCCATCCGACCTCGCGCTCGATGGTCTGCACCCGTGCGGCGAGGGCGTGGATGAATGTGGGCCGCGTGCCGGGCGCCGCGGCGCGCGCCCAGGACAGCCCGCGCTTGCGGGCGGCAAGCCCGAGCACGTGGTCCAGCGTGACGCACGTATCGCGGCTCTCGGAGGTTGCACCGAGATGCTGCACGACGACGGTTCCGGACGCCTTGTCCAGTGCGTCGAATGCGTCGGGTGCGTCGCCTGCGAGTGTCGAAGCCATGCCCAGGTCTGGTACGAAGGCGAGGGTCCACGACCCCTGGACACCTGCGGCGTGTGCCACATCGGCTGCCGCACGCCGGGCCCGCTCGCCAAGCCTGCTCTCCGCTGTGCCGTTGGCGATGAACAGGATGCAGTAGGGCCCCGCTCCTGGACGATGGTGGATCGCGAGTCGCAGGGCCTCGGCGAGGGCCTCGAGGTAGCCCGGGTCGGACGACCAGGGGCCGGTCCAGTGGACCTGGTCGGTCGTCTTCCGGACCGACCTGCGCGCTGCGCTTGCTCCGGCGCGGAGGATGGGGCCGCACAGGGGGTCCATGGGGACGATGATGACCTGGTCTTCTCGGCCCACGGCCGCTGCCGCGCTGGATGCGTCCGGGTGTCCGCCGTGCAGCACCGGGTGACAGCGATACCGACGCCCCAGCACCCGCTCCAGACATGTGGCCTGAAGGGAAAGCGCGTCTGCGCGAGGCGATGGACCCGGCAACAGGGAAAAGCTTGGAGCCAGCTGTCGGGCACGCCACCAGGCAACGATGGCGGTCCCCAGTCTGCCCAGCCAGGACCACGGTCGACCGAGCGCCCCCCTGCGCGCGAGACGGGCCCGAAGGAACGGCGCCAGAGCTGCAGGGGCCTGCGGGGCGTCCTCGTGCACGAGGAGCACGTGGGTCCGACGAGACATGGGGTCTACGGCTCCCTTGCGAAGAGGGGGGCGCGGGCTCGTCGGAGCGCGCGGGGGCACCGATGCGCAGGCGCGTTGGCTACGCGGACCACGACCACTCCCGGACGGCGGCAACCGCAGCCTCGACGCCTTCGAGGGGCGTCTGGGGCGTGATGCCGTGGCCCAGATTGAAGATGTGTCGACGCGGACCGGCGGCCTCGATGATGCGGTGCACCCGGCGCCGGATCTCCGCCGGGGGGGCGTAGAGTGCTATCGGGTCGAGGTTTCCCTGCAGCACGACGTCATCGCCGAGTACCGCGCGGGCTCGCGTCATGTCCGTCCGCCAGTCGATGGCGAACCCATCAGCACCGGTGTCCTTCAACATGTGCAGGAACGGCGCGGTGTCGCGGGTGAAGTACATCGTGAAGGCGTCCTCCACGTGGGACAGCGCGCGCTGTGCCGCGGGCAGGGCGTACGTCGCGTAGTCCTCCGGAGAGAGTACGCCGGCCCAGGTATCGAAGAGCTGTACGCCCGCAGCGCCCGCAGCGGCCTGGGCCTGCAGATGTGCCCCCACCGCGTCCGCGAGCTTGTCGAGCAGCGCCTGGAACGTCTCCGGGTCCTGCCACATCATCTTCTTCGTCTCGATCCAGTTCTTCGAGCCTGCACCCTCCACGAGGTAGCAGGCGAGCGTGAAGGGGCTGCCCGCGAAGCCCAGGATGGGCACGTCCGACTGGCGCCGGAAGCTCCGGATGGCGGCCATGGGCTCCGGCAGATGCTCCTCAGGGACGAACGGCGTGAGCGCGTCGACCTGGGCCCGCGTCCGGATCGGCGTCGGGAAGCGAGGGCCCATGCCCTTGCCGAACTCGAGCGGTGCACCCATCATTTCGAGCGGCAGGAGGATGTCGCTGAAAACGATTGCCGCATCGAATCCGAAACGCTCGATGGGCTGGAGCGTCACCTCCGCGCACATCTCCGGGTCATGGCAGAGCTCCAGGAAGCTCATCTTCTTGCGGATGGCGCGGTAGTCGGCCATGTACCGGCCGGCCTGGCGCATGAACCAGACGGGAGGTCGCTCGACCGGCTCGCCGGCGAGGGTGCGTGCAAGCAGGGTCGTGTCGGGTGTCGGCGCGGTCACGGGGCTCCAGGGGTGGGCCCTCCAGCCTAACCATCCCAAGGCATGACGGGCTGCCCCGCGGCGTCGGAGACGGGGTAGGGTTCCCGCCATGTCAGGCACCACCGGAGAAGACCGCGGCTCGTGGCTCGGCGCCACCATCCTGCTCGCGCTGCCGGGACTGCTCGCCGTGATCGCACCGGTGATTGGAAGCGCTCTCCCCGAGAACTCCATCGAGGCGCAGGGGCTCGCGGCGGTGCTCTGCATGGCGCCGGCGTGGTGCTGCGCCGCATGGCTTCCGTGGGCGATTGTCGGAGGCTGGCGCACCGGCTGGTGGGGACCGGCGGTGGCCTGCGCGG
>JAYYRS010000466.1:0-10864 GCA_036126975.1 Myxococcota bacterium | reverse complement strand
AGATGCCGTACGTGAGATGCGTCAGGAGGTCGGAGAGCGAGCTGTCCTCGTAGCGCCGGCCGCAATTGGAGTCCGCGTAGATCGCTGCGGCATGGTCCGCATGGAACCACGCCTTGTCTGCGCCGCCCGGGCGCTGCGGTTTCCAGCCCTCGCCCGGGTCGCCGAGCGCGTAGCGGCCCTCGGCGCGGCTGGACCGGTCCCCATCGGCAGCCGCGGGGGCTTTCGCACACCCGACCCCCATGGCGTGCACCAGGAACAGCAGACGCGCGGTCATCCGGCGCCGCCGCGGAGCGCCTGGGCCGTGGCCGATTCCTCCTGGGTGATCTGCAGGAACACCTGCTCGAGGTCGGCCGTCCCCCGCGCTGCGATGAGGTCCTCCACCGTTCCGAGGGCAACCAGTCGACCCTTGTAGAGGATTCCCACGCGGTCGCAGACCTCCTGCGCCGTGTCGAGGGAGTGGGTCGACAGGAACACCGTGCGGCCCGAGTCTGCCACCTCCCGGAACTTGTCCTTGATCCTCCGCTTCCCTGCCGGGTCGAGGCCGACCATTGGCTCATCGACGATCAGCAGCTGCGGTTGGTGCAGCAGCGCCGCCGAAAGCACCAGGCGCTGTTTCATCCCGTGGGAGTATGCCTCCACGAGCTCGTCCGCCCTGTCGAGCAGGTCGTTCTCTGCCAGCAGGGCGTCGCCCCGCTTCCGGATCGTGCCGTCATCGACGCCGTAGATGCCGCCCACGAACTGCAGGAACTCCCGGGCGGTGAGCTTCTCGTAGAGGTAGGGCCGGTCCGGGATGTACCCGATGCGGCGACGGCTCTCGACGGGGTCTGCCACGATGTCGATGCCATCCACATGGATGCGGCCGGCGGTCGGCTTCAGGACACCGGACAGCATGCGGATGGTGGTCGTCTTGCCGGCACCGTTTGGCCCCAGGAAGCCAAAGACCTCGCCGTGGCGGACCTCGAGGTCGAGTGGGCGGAGTGCCTGGAAGCTGCCGTAGCGCTTCTCTACGCCTGAGAGGGTGATCATCGGCCATCGCAGGGGAGGAAGGGGGGCCCGGGGAGCCTATCACCGGTCCGCATCATCGGGACTCCACCAGCTCGAACCCGAGGCGCCCCATGACCGCCATGATCTCGATCTGTCGGTCCAGATCTCCCTCGACGAGCTTGACATGGGTGGCGTCGGCGGGCACCTGCCCGAAGGTCGGATCCACAGGCACCCACTCTGCACTTCCGCCGAGCCGCACTTCCGGCCATGCGTGGTAGTAGAAGGCGCCCGTATCGGTGATCCGGTCCGAATAGACGACCCCCGCGGCAATCCGCGTGGGAATCTTCGCTGCGCGTGCGAGGCTGACGAACAGGGCGGTGTGCTCGTTGCAATCGCCTCGGCGGGAGCGGAGGACCTCGAGTCCGCTGGGGACCCCCATGCTCGGGACCTTCTCGACCTCTTCGTGCACCCACTGGTTGAGCCGCTCGACCGCCTCGAGCCGGGTGCTCGCATCGCCAACGATCTCGGTCGCCTTGTCGCGGATCTCGGGATGGGCAGCCTGGATCGTGAGCGAGGAATCGAGCCACTCCAGCTCGGACTCGTCCCCCACGGGCAGCTCCGGGAGCTCCAGTGTGAGCGGGATCTCGACGGTCACCATGTCCCCATCGCGGGTCTGGAGTGGCGGCTCATGCCGCACGCGCTCGGGCTCGACGCCCTTGATGCGCAGCTGCACGAGGCGGGTATTCCGGGCGTCCTGCAACCTGCCCTTGAGCTTGACTGCGGACAACGCGATCAGGTCGGTCGGCTCTCCATCCGTGGGCACGTCGACCGCGGCCTCCCGTGTCATCAGTACGCTGGCCATCCCGAGTGCGCTCTCCTGTCGTACGGTCTCCCCCGCTGGTGTCACGAGGAGCCGGGTCTCCACACCCGAGAAGCTGCTGGTCATCCAGTACGCCTCCTCGCCGTTGTCGAGAACCTCGACGCCGGTGACCACCAGACGCATCTCCCCGTCGGAGAGCGTCAGCGGGTCGAAATAGGGCACCTCGATGACCTTGCCGACGGCCAGTTCGGCGCGCTGGATGACTGCGTTCATGCTCAGGTTGACCTGGGGTGGGCGCTCCACGGGAAACCGGAGCTCGCTCACCTCGCCGGCCTGCTCGACCTCCATCACGATCTCGGTGCCACGAACCTCGCCGCGAGCGGACAGCCGGACCTGTTCCGCAGACATGAAGAAGTCGAATCGCACGAGGCGCGCGTCGGGGTCCGTCAGGGCAGCTCCGGCCGTCACGATGTCCTGGAGCTTGCCGAATGTCGCCACCCGGAAGGAGCTCCGTTGCTCCCACAGGGCGCCACCGTCCGCCGTGGATGACTGGCGGCTCACGCTGAATCCGACGTGCTGGTCCTGGAAGTAGATCCCGTACCACCGCTCCTGGCTCGGGCCGGTATTGAGGGCCTCCGCGTCGAGCGGCACCATCTGGCGGTCGTCATCGGTCCAGAGGAGCCCGATGGCCAGCCCGAGCCACACCAGCAGCGCCAGCAGCTCGAACTGGAACAGGGGACTTCGGCGCATGCGGACCCGGGCGTGGAATGGGCCGGAAGTATCCCACGACCACCGGACGGGAGAGGCGGATGCGGCCCGAGGCGGGTAGGCTCGCGGAGCCAGGAGGCTCCATGCGCCGTACACTCGTTTCCGTCCTCGCCATGCTCGCTGGCTGCGGTCAGACGATCGTCTGGTCCCAGGAGTACCGTGTCCTCGACGAGGACGTCTGGGAGGAGGAGGAGGGCGATCGATACGACAACCAGTTCTTCTGCCAGGAGGGTCAGTCGGGCACCGTCGTGGATGAGTGCGAGCGCGAAGTGGTCGATGCGGCGACCGGTGTCCGCAAGGGCGAGGTCTGTGTACGGGATGTCGCCTACGTGTCGGATGCGGGCGTCGAGTATGGCGGGCATCGGTACACCTTCACGCGGGTCGAGTCGACCTGTGCCGAAGTCGGGTACGCCTTCCTGTGTGACGAGGCGGCGAAGCTGTACGGCGCCACCAAGGCCTGCAATGGACTCGCCCCACCAGAGTGACTTCCCCTTCGGTGGCTTGAATCCCTCCGCCGGGTTCCGTACAACGGTCGGGGGCAAGACCGTGCCCCCGGGAGGGCTGGATGCAGATCACCACCTGGGGCGCATCCGACGTCGGGATGGTGCGCGAAGTCAATGAGGACGCCCTTCTCCTCGCGCCCGAGATGAATCTCGTCGCCGTGGCGGATGGCATGGGCGGGTTCCAGCGCGGGGACGTGGCCGCCCAGCTCGCATGCAACGTCGTGCGCGAGCACATCGCGGAGCATCGCCGCATCATCGAGCGGTTCCAGCGCACGCCCAGCGAGGAGACCCGCGTGGCCATGCGGACCCTGATCGAGTCGGCGCTGCAGCGGGCCTGCGAGCAGGTTCATCAGGCGGCCGTCGCCCTCACGGGCCAGGGCGGACGGATGGGAACCACGTTCGACTGCGTCCTCGTGGTGGGGGCGACCGCCTTTGTCGGGCATGTCGGCGATGCACGGGTGTACCTCCAGCGCGGAGATGAAATCCACCAGCTCACCGAGGACCACTCGCTGGTCCAGCGGCAGATCCGGGAGGGCATCATCACCCGGGAGCAGGCGCGGACCGCACGGTTCAAGAACGTCATCACCCGCGCGCTGGGGGTCTTTCCCAGCGTCCTCGTGGACAGCGTCCATTTCGACCTCGCCGCGGGAGATCGGATCTTCATCTGCTCAGATGGCCTGCATCGGTACATCGGCGAGCAGGAGCTGGGCCGCTGCATCGGCGGCCCAGTCGACGATGGCACCGTGTCGGTGCTCGTCGAGCGGGCGAACGAGCGCGGGGGAAGGGACAACATCACCGCGGTGCTCTGCGTCGTGGAGCCCGAGCATGCGCGGGAGCAGCTGCCTCCCATCGCGGAACGAATGGAGGCCCTGCGCCGCGCAGACATCTTCCAGTACTGCACCTACCGGGAGCTGATGGCGCTCTGCGAGATCTCGGCCCAGCGGACCGTGGGCCGGGGCGAGCCCCTGTTCCGGGATGGCGAATTGGGACGGGAATGCTTCGTCATCGTCGAGGGCGCAGTTTCGGTCGAGAAATCGGGTCAGGTGCTCGCGAGCCTGGGTCCCAGCGCGACCTTCGGCGTCATGAGCTTCCTGGACCGGCCGGAGCGCTCCGCGGACGCGATCGCAACGGAGCCCACGACGCTGCTCGTGCTGCACCGCGACCGCTTCCTCCAGCTCATCCGCCAGGACAGCGAACTGGCAGCCAAGGTCATGTGGCAGCTGCTGATGAAGCTGTCCGCGCTGGTGCGTCGGACCAATGCCCTGATGGTGGCGGAGTCGGTCACCCTCGATGACCTGCAACCCGAGCCATCGCTGCTGTGAGCGGGCGTCTGTCGGGCCGCCGGATGGTCAGCGGACCGGCTCGCCGATCCGCTCGTTCCGGAGCTGTATGGCGTTGCCGCCGCACTGCTCGAAGCTGAGCCAGACGAAGCGGGCCTTGCCCTTGATGTTCCGCAGCGGAACGAATCCCCACACGCGGCTGTCGGCCGAATGGTCGCGATTGTCTCCCATCGCGAAGATGTGGCCGTCCGGAACCGTCTCCGGTCCAAAATCGCGCATGCGCGCCCCGTAGGACGTCGCCGTGAGAATCGCGTGCTCCACACCCTCGAGGTCCTCCTCATACCGGGTCGTCGCGTGCGCCGTGCATCGATCATCGATGAACCGGAAGTCCCCCTGGGAGTCGCGTGGCTGTGCGGAGCCGTTCACGTAGAGGACGTTGTCGCGGACCTCGATCGAGTCTCCGGGGAGGCCGACGACGCGTTTGACGTAGTCCAGGGTGGCAAATGGAGGAACCGGAAGGTCTGCCCAGTAGGAGACGCTGTCGTCATCGGAACCGGGGTAGACGAACACCACCACATCGCCACGCTCCGGAACGCTCCGGTCCGTGATGGGGATGCGGGTGAGGGGAACCCGGAGTCCGTAGCTGTACTTGGTGACCAGGATGTGGTCCCCGATCGCGAGTGTGGGGACCATCGAACCGGACGGGATCCGGAACGGCTCGGCGACCACGGACCGGATGAGGAGGACGACGAGGAGCGCCGGTCCCCAGGTCACGAGCTGGTCCCAGAGCCACTCGCCGACGGCATGGACGACGGTGCGGTCGTCCGGGGTGGTCTCGCCACCCTCCGTCGCATCGTCGGCGGTGCTGTCGTCGATCACGCCGGACTCCTTCTGGCGGTTGGGGGTTGCCTCCCGCCGGGCGGTGCGCCAGTAACCCATGAGGCCCGGGTCTGTTTCCCGGCATCGGGAGCCGCCATGGTCCGAGACCTGACCGAGTCGCTTGACCTGCTCGCACGGGCCGTCCGGATCCGTGCGCCTCGGCGCGTCGACGCCCGCCAACCAGGAGAGCGCGCGGCTGTCGCCATCATCGCCCGGCCGGGCGGCGAGCTCCTGTTCATCCGACGGAGCGAACATGAAGGCGACCCGTGGTCGGGCCACATGGCCTTCCCGGGCGGCAAGATGGAATCGGCGGACATCTCGACCCGGGCTGCGGCGGCGCGCGAGGCATGCGAAGAAGTCGGTCTCGATCCCGAGCGGGGCACCTATCTTGGGCCCCTGGACGACCTCGAGAGCCCGGCCCGCATCGCCCGGCGGCGGCTCGTCATCACGCCCCATGTCTGGGTCCTGCAGGAAGCGCCCCAGCTGCGTCCGAACGGAGAGGTGGCCGGGATCCACTGGTTCGGCCTTTCGCGTCTCGTCAGCGGAGAGGGGAGGGGCGAATTCACCTATCGCTGGCGGGGGCAGCCCGTGCAGTTGCCGGTCGTACGATTGGAGTCCCGGGAGATCTGGGGTCTGACCCTGCGGATCGTCGACGATCTGCTGGAACGGGTCGCGGCTCTCGAACCGGCGTGAGGTCGCCGCCGCGGTCGGCCGGCGACCGGGGTATCCTGGGGCCCGGAGGCGCCATGCCCGCACTGCTCGCCTTGGCTTTCCTGACCGCGGAGGCCGCGGGTCCAGCAGACCGCCCGCCGTGCCGGACCATGGAGCTTTTGGACGGCGCGTTCCTCGCCCCCGAGCTTCACGGCGACCGTCCACCACCGCCGCCAGATGGCAAGGCGATCCGGGACGCGTATGGCGTGTCGAACAGCCTCGAGTCGGACAACTTCGTGCTGCGATGGGGGAGCGGAATCACGGGCGCAGAGGCCCAGGCCATCCTGGAGGCCTTCGAACGCTCCTGGGAGGTCGAGGTCGGGGAGATGCAGCACCCGCAGCCCCAGGGCACGGACTCCCACAAGTTCAACGTGTACGTGGGGAGCAGCGGCGGGGGAACCCCCGATGACTACGACGCTGCGGGCTACTTCACGACGGACCCTGAGGGGTGGCCGATGATCGTGCTCAGCCGGTCGACGGTGCAGGACCTCGACTATGGCGTGACGACCGTGGCGCACGAGTTCTATCACGCGGTCCAGTACGCCACGGGCACGTATCGGTACGAGGACGAGGGCGCGTGGTTCTGGGAGGCGACCGCGAGCTGGGTCGAGGTGGAGGTCTACCCGGAGAACCCTGGGTATGTGGCGTTCTTGTTCGGATATGCGCTGCTGCCGCACCTGGAGTTGAACTTCTTCGACTATCCGGACACCGGTGCGCTGCAGGAGTACCACCAGTATGGCGCGTTCATCTTCCCGCGGTACCTCGCAGAGTTCGTCGGGGACTGGCGGATCGTCCGGAATGCCTGGGTGGAGCCACAGGTGGATGGCAACGATCCACTCGCGGCGATGGAGGCCGAGATCGACGACCTCGGAGTCGGTCTCGAGGCGTCATTCATGGACTTCGCTGCTCGGAACGTGACGTGGGACTACACGCACGGAGACTGGTACGGGTCCTCCGTCGATGCGTATGCCGAGTACTTCCCCTCGCAGGACCACCGCATCCTGGAGGTGTTTCGCGGGGAGGGCACCTCCGGGGCATTCTCCCCGCCCCCAGGGCTCGCGCCACGCCGGTATGGCGCCAACGTGATCGCACTCGAGGAGCCCGATCCTGGTGATCTCCGCGTCCGGTTCGAGGGCGAAGAGTTCGGGGCGCTCGGGTCTCCTGCGGCGTTCGGCCTCACCCTCGTCCGGGTTCAGGGCGGCGTGCCCGAATACCAGCCCCTCATGCTCGGTGAGCGTTCTCTCGACACCGTGGTGAGGGGTGTCGGGGGCGCGGACGCGCTGTACGTCGTCGTGGGTGCATGGTCGGACCGGTTGCGATGGGATGAGGAGTTCAACTACGAGGTCGAACTCGAGATGGATGCCTCGACGGGGGGGGAGGACAGCGGAGTACAGGAGGGCGAGCACGCGGGCGACGACACCGGGTCGGTCGGGCTGGGCATCGGTACGACCCGGGGCGTGCGGTTCTCCCCGGCGGGCTGCGCCTCCCGGTCCGGAGGGCCGTTCGGTGGTGTGGCGCTCGTGCTCGCCGGCGTGATGGCCACCGGTCGGCGCAGGGAGAACTGAGTCCGGGGCGCCGGTCGCCTACTGCTGCCCGAGCACGAAGACCAGCACCCCCGTGCCGTCGTCGAAGCGTTCGATGGTCTCGGTGTGGGGCGCCAGCTGGGTCGTGAGGATCTCGAGCCCCTCGTCTCCGAAGGCAGCTTCGTCGACGACGACGTACCGCAGCCCCGCGCCGCGGAGGCGCGCGATGGTGGCGTTGCGCGCGGGCTCCGAGTGCTCGTCGTAGGCGCTCCTCGGGATGGGATTCCCGGTCGCGACCGGCTGCCCGAGATCGTCCCAGTTCCTCATCAGACGGTAGATGTCGGCGTCGAACCGCATCGGCACGAGGGTCTTCAGGGTCGGATAGGACAAGGTGGGCTGGCCATGGAGCACCTGAAGGTACTGCACGTCGGTCGATGAGAGATTCGGCGAGATGCTTGCAAACACCGGAAGGTCTTCCCGCTTGCCCGACCGCGGGGCCGGTCGGTTCTGGGGAATGCAGACGACCGGTCCTGCATCATCCTGCTCGGCTATCCAGGTCGTGAAGGCGACCTCGGGCCGCTCCTGCATGGGAAACACGGTGTGGATGCGGGACGCGTCGACACCGGCCGTGCCGGAGGCTGCAGCGCCAACCAGTGCGAGCACGGGGATGAGTGCCCGGCCGGGCCGCACGCGGGCGAGCAGGGAGAGGATGCGCTGCGCACCGAAGCCCGCCGCGACACCGATGCTCATCGCCGCAGGCACGAGCCAGCGCCGGGGAAACCGGATGTTGTCGATCAGCGGAAGGCCGTACAGCGTGTCGTTGATGCTGAGGATCCGTACACCGAGGCTGTAGCCGGTGGAACCCATCCATTGCGCCAGCTCGGCTGGCAGAAGCTTGTTGTAGCCGAACGACATGCCAATCATGAGGAGCGCGGTCAGCAGCCATGGCAGGGAGCGGGGCAGGCCGAGCACGCCCAGTGCGATCCCCACCCACAAGGCGACCGTGGGGATCAGGGTCGGCGCGAGCGACGGGTCCCGGTCGCCTGCACCGCCGAAGTCGTACTGCCACCACGTGTGCAGGTCGGTCGCGTTCATGTGGCGGAGCGCGACCTTGTCGGGTCCGACCGTCTCCTCGAGCGGGAAGTTCTGGAAGAGTCCGCCGACCACCGCGGCGCCGATGCCTGCGGTGAGGATCAGCGCGCCCAGCGTCAGGAGCAGTTCGCTGCGTCGCCCGGCATCCCGGTGGGTCCACAACGCGAGTGGCAGCACGGCCGCGCCGGTCAATGCGGTGTAGATGGCGTGGTAGGGCGAGTCGAGCGTCACGGCGAGCGCGAGGAGGCCGGCGACGATTCCCCACACGGCGTTCTTGCGGCGGAACGCTTCGTGGGTCGCGGCGAGGAATGCGGGGATCCCCCACATCGCGACATGCTCGGGCGTGCCGTCGGCGACGGCGTGCAGCAGCATGGGCTGGCTGATCATGCCGGCGCCGAGGGCGGCGCCCGCGGCCCTGGATCCACTGGTGGTGCGTACCAGCCATGCCGTCGCCATGGCGCCGGCCCACAGGATCAGGGCCATCCCGATGTTGTAGCCAGCGATGGGTCCGAGCAGCAGTCCGATGGGGGCAAGCAGGACACCGGAGGTCCATGGGAGCACAAGCGCCAGGATGCCATGGGGGTAGTTGACCTGGTCTGACCACAGCGGCGTATCGGGAGGCAGGAAGGAGCGCCGCAGGTGGTCGAAGCCCCACATGCCGCGGATCGCATCGGTGTCAGCATCGCCGAGGAGGTGGTCCGGAAGGTGGGGGAGCAGCGGATGGAGGGTCCACCCGACCAGCACGGCGAGAAGCAGCGCCGTCCACGTGCCACCGGCCCAGCGAATGGGTGGGGACGGGGGGATGGCCGGGCGACCGGGCGCTGGCGTCGGTGAGGAGACGGTCACGGGCTCTCTGCGTCCTCTCCCCGGATGGGGTCGCCGTTCGCGTAGAGCCACGATCCGGAGCGTGTTCCGTCCCGTTTCCACTGGGTCCACCACCCATTCCGCTTCCCGGCCTGGTAGGGGCCGACGTCCTTGATGCGATTGGTCCCGAACCAGCGGATGCTCGGACCGTGCCGGACGCCGTCCGCGGGCAGGATGCAGAACTGGGAGAGGCTGCGGTCCTTCCGCTCGTCGACGAACTCCGTTCCGTCCGGGCAGTCCTCGGGGAGCAGGTGGCCGCGCTCGGCGATGACGTCGTACCGCTCCAGCACGGGAGGAAGCAGGCCGGGCGTGACGTGATCGTCGACCGTGCGGGACTGACTCGGCTGCAGCCCTCCCCGTCGCGCGGACCTCGACGCCCCGGCGTCCGTGCTTCGTGCAGCAGGTCGACGTGCATCGGCAGGGTTCTGCGTGCCGATGACTTCCTGCTGCCCTTCGCGTTCGACGAAGTACTCCGTGCCGCCGCCGCAGCCGAAGCACACGCCCACGCCGAGCACGAGCGCGATGAGCAGCGGGTGGCGGACCATGGACTCCCCGGAGTTGCCTCGACGCTACCGCAGCCCCCGGCGGGGGTCCACCGCAGGCCGGCGAATGGCCTATTCGGCCGCGATGCCCTCGATTGCAGCCACGAGCCCATCCAGCCCTGCCGCATCTGTCTGGAAGAAGCCACGGACGTGGCCGCTCGGATCGATGAGAAGGAGCCGCTGGGAGTGGGTGATGTCTGGCGCCTCGTCGTCGGTCGGCCGCGCAACGAGAGCCTGCGCAAGGCCCTCGGACAGTGCCGAGATGTCGCCGGGCGAGCCGGTCAGGAAGGTCCAGGGCCCCAGGTCCGCGCCGTACCGCTCCGCGTACGCCTGGAGGACCGGTGGCGTGTCGTGCATCGGGTCGACGCTGACGCTCACGAGCTGCAGTCGGGGGCCGCCGAAGGGTCGAGCAGGGAGCGCGCGCTGGAGCGCAACCATCTGGGTGGTCATCAGCGGGCAGACGTCCGGGCAGCGCGTGAAGATGAAATCAAGGACGACCACATCCCCGGCGAGGTCGGCGTTCGTAAAGGGTGCCCCTGCATGACTCACCAGGGAGAAGGAGGGCATGGGGCCGTAGTCCTCCGGTACCGCCACCTGGCTCCGCAGCCCGAGCAGGACGGCGGGCGGCACGAGCATCAGGAGGGCAAAGAGGAACCAGGCCCAGGGTCGGTGCAGCATGGGCGCGGGCGGAACCGGTCCCACAGGGGAGGGGGCGACGTCCACCGGACTACAGCCACTGGTCCACGGCGAGTACGGCGAACAGGGCGGTCAGGTACACCAGCGAGGCCCAGAAGACGCGTCGGGCCCATGCGCCCCCGAGCCGATTCCGGAACCCGTCCCAGCACAGGTACAGGAACCAGAGGCCGAGCCCCGAGCCGACCACCATCGTGCCCCAGGA
>JAYYRS010000465.1:0-4084 GCA_036126975.1 Myxococcota bacterium | reverse complement strand
GCCGTCGCCTTCGAAGTCGAGCACGGCTGGATGCTCCCTGTCCTGGGGGACGCGTGCATCCGCTGTGGGCTGGAACATCGTCCTCGTCCAGCCGACATCCTGGGGCTGCATGTCACCGACGAAGTGCCATGCTCCGGCGGTTGTCCTGCTGAAGCGGAGCGGAACGTCTTTGCGGGGCAGGTGATCGACGAAGGCCTGAGGCACGATGGTCTTGGCGATGGGCCGGGTGGACTTCGGGTCGAGCTTGCAGGGCTGGGTGTGCAGCACCTGGTCGCCGGGCTCCCCGTCTACGGTTGCCTGGAACACCGTCTGTGCAAGGATCGTCGTCGTACCCAGGATGGGAATCCGTGCGTGTGACACCACGTACAGGTCCATCCGCCAGTCGCCCGCGAGGTCCGGTGGGGAAGGCACCGCTGCATCCGGAGTGGCGTCGCCGGGTGGGGTGGACGAGGCGAACGCAGGAGCAGCGGCGAGGACAATGCTGCCGAGCAGACTGAACTTCACGAGCGGGCTCCACTGCGTTTCACATTCGTACGGTCGATCTCGGTCCCGAAGACCTTGTCCCAGAGGGTCATGGAGCTGGCGTAGTTCCCCATCGTGGGCCGGGCGTGATGCAGGTCATGGTGTTCGGTGCCGGCAAACAGCGGCACGAGGCGCCCGAACTGGGCAGCGATCCCGGAGTGGATGTCGAGTTCGTGGAGAATCCGCCACGCCCCCCATACCCACAGGACCCAGGCGCTCATCCCACCATTCGTCCCGATGATGAGGCCGATGGCCAGCGCGGGCCCGATGCCCCCAGCCATCCATTCCAGTGGATGGACATAGAGGTATTCGATGGGCACCGGTGCGTATGCCTCGTGGTGCTTCTTGTGGATGTGGCGGTAGAGGAAGCGGTTCTCGTGGATGACGCGATGGACGCCGTAGAACCAGAGGTCGTCGACGAAGATCAGCAGCAGGAACTGCAGCGCGAACATCCATGGCGGAGGCAGGGCCAGGGTGAAGAGGTCGCTGAAGAAGTACAGCGGCGGAAATGCGCTGCCAAGAAGAAGGCAGAGGTTGAACAGGATCAGTGGGAGACGGGGGCGCAGGGTCCCGGGCTTGCGTTTCACCGTCTGGCCGCTGAACGTGTCCGGTACGCCCTTCTGGTCGAGGGGAATCGAGACCAGCAACCCGAGCAGGTTGAATCCGAGCAACACGCAGAGCGTGACGAGCGCGACCGTCATGGGCTCGCCTGTGGACGCGTGGCGAACACGTTCACCAGTCGGGTGCCCTCGAAACCGTCTTCCTTCTCGGTCGTGATGTTGCTCAGTCCATGCTGTTCGAGGAGGCTTCGGATCGTGGCCAGGCGCCCCTGTCGGTCATGGACCTCCACGACGACCTTTCCCACCCGGGCCCAATGCTCCGCCCGGATGCCCAGCAGGGCGGGCAGCTCGGCGCCCTCGCAGTCCACCTTGAGGAGGTCCACCCGGTCGATGCCATGCTCGTCGATGATGTCCGACAGTGTGCGGAGCTCGGCCTCCACCTCGCGCGCTGCGCCGCGCAGGTGTCGTGCGACGAGGCCGCTGAGGAACCGCGGAACGAGCCGGGCGTACCACATCGGCGCGGTGCGGGTCGCGCCGGCCACAGCCTCTTCGAACTCGCCGGGATCCTCGTCCCATGCGGAAGGGTCGCTCGTCGACAGCGCAGGTGAGCGGGGGAAGTAGGTGAACCGGGTCCGGCCCGTCTCCTGGGCGGCGCCGCAGTTGAGCGGAACGAGCCGTCCGTCTCCGTGGTCCGACGCATTCTTCTCGAGGACGCGGAAGATGTCCGGGACGGGTTCGAGCGCGAATACACGGACGCCGGAATGGCGCTGCACGGCGCGGACGCCAAAGATGCCGATATTGGCGCCGACATCAAGAATGGTGTCGCCGTCGCGGACCTCGATGCCGTGGTCGAGGTAGCCCTGGACGTGGTGGTCGAGCACCGCAGCCTCGCTCTTGCGAAGACACCAGACCTGGAGCCCGTCGGACAGGGTTGCGGCGCGCATCAGTGAGGACCTCCACCCGTGCGGCGTTCCCTCACAGCATACGCGATCGACGCCATGAGGCTCCACGAGACGCACGCTGGCGGAGGAAGGAGCGGGTGCGTCGGACTGCCGACGCGCCGCTGGGGGCGCCGGCGTTCAGACCGCGGTGCTGGCGTCGGCGGGCCCGTCACCCACGGGTGCTACGGAGCCCGGGGGCGGGTGTGGAGTCGGGAAACCGGGGAAGTCGCCGACCTCCTTGACCTCCGAGAGGAAGTCCTGGAGCGTCTCTCGCTCGAGTACTTCGGTCTCGAGGAGATGCTCCGCCATGCGGTCGAGCAGGCCCCGATGTCCCTGCAGGATGGTTTTTGCCTGCTGCCAGGCCCCCTCGAGCAACCGCCGGGTCTCGGCATCGATCTGCTGGGACGTGGATTCGGAGACGGCGACGTCCCGCATCCCCCCACCGCCCATGCCGAACGGGTTCTGCCGCTCCCCGCCGTAGTCGATGGCGCCCAGCCGGTCGGACATCCCGTACTGCGCAATCATTCGCCGGGCGAGATCGCTGGCCTTCCGGATGTCGTCCGAGGCGCCTGTGGTGATGTCGCCGAACACCAGCTCCTCCGCCACCCGGCCGCCATACAGCACGATGAGTCGGTTGAGCAGCTCGCGTCGTGCCATGAGGTAGCGGTCTTCAAGCGGGGTCTGGAGGGTGTAGCCAAGAGCGCCGATTCCCCGGGGGATGATCGAGATCTTCTGCACGGGGTCTGCCCCGGGACACGCGGCCGCGCAGATGGCGTGCCCGGCTTCGTGGAATGCGACGACGCGTTTCTCCTTCGGGTTGAGCCGTCGGGACTTCTTCTCCAGTCCGGCGACGATGCGCTCGATTGCGTCGGAGATATCGCTGATCTCGATGCTCGTCTTGTCGTGGCGCGCGGCGAGGAGCGCAGCCTCGTTCAAGGCGTTGGCCAGGTCGGCGCCGGCGAAGCCTGGCGTCATGCGCGCGACCTCGGTGAGGTCGACCTCCGGGTCGAGCTTCATGTCCTTCGCATGGACCTCGAGGATGGCATTGCGCCCCTTGACGTCGGGTCGGTCGACCAGCACCTGGCGGTCGAACCGACCGGCGCGCAGCAGGGCGGGATCGAGCGTCTCGGGGCGGTTGGTCGCGCCGATGATGATGATGCCCTTCCGGCCATCGAAACCATCCATCTCGACCAGGATCTGGTTGAGGGTCTGTTCGCGCTCGTCGTGCCCCCCGACAGGGCTGCCGCCGCCACGGGCCTTGCCGACCGCGTCCAGCTCGTCGATGAAGATGATGCACGGGGCGTGCTCGGCCGCCTTCGTGAACAGGTCGCGGACGCGTGCCGCGCCGACGCCCACGAACATCTCGACGAAGTCGGACCCGGAGATGCTGAAGAACGGGACCTTGGCCTCGCCGGCAACTGCGCGCGCGAGAAGCGTCTTCCCGGTCCCCGGAGGACCGACGAGCAGGACGCCCTTGGGAATCTTCCCGCCGAGAGACGTGAACTTCTCGGGCGTCCGGAGGAACTGCACGATCTCCTGCAGTTCTTCGATGGCTTCATCGATTCCGGCGACATCTTCGAAGCTCACGCCGGTTCCTTCCTCGGGGGCGAGCTTCGCCTGGGACTTGCCGAACGTCGCGACGCCGGGCGGCACGCCGCCCTCACGCCGGGACATCATCATCCACATCAGCGCGAACAGACCGATCATGAGGAACAGCGAGAAGCCCCCGCCACCCCCGCCGCTTCCGCCGCAGGCGGGGGCGGTCGCCGAGTAGGGCACGCCGTTGGCTTCCAGCACCTCGATGATGCCAGCGTCATCGGCGTTCACCCGGTACACCGTGATGGCGCCCCCCGGACCCGACGCGCCGTCGCCCTTGGTGTAGAGCTGGAGGCTCTGTGTGCCATCGAACACGACGCGTTCGATGCCGCCGGATTCAATGCGGGCCTTCGCGTCCGTCCAGGTGAGACGGTCGCCGAGGTTGCCTTGGACGACACTGATGACCGCCCATCCCAGCACGACCAGGACGACGAGATTCAGTATGATGAAGAGATTGCGGTTCTT
>JAYYRS010000464.1:0-5785 GCA_036126975.1 Myxococcota bacterium | reverse complement strand
GCATAGAGGAGGTCGCCGCCCTGCACAACCGGTGTGGTCTCGACTGGCGCCCCCGCAGGCAGCTCGCGGACGACCTGCCCCGTCCGACGGTCCAGCACGAACAGGGCATCCGCGCCGGCAGAGCCGACGTACACGTAGGGACCGTGAAGCGTCGGCCCTCCGAGCTCCGTATGGGTCGCGGAGGGCACCACCGGGCCGGGCAGCGGTACCTTCCAAAGCTCTGCCGGTGGGGCATCGAATACGCCCTGGTACGGAATCGGGGCGGCATCGCGCTGCGAACCATCGGGGGCTGCCGTGACGATGCCGAGCGCGGCGAGCCAGGCCGTTCCGCTCATCCCGATGCTCGCGCCGACTCGATCTCCGCGCTGACCTGCGTGCCCATCGCCGACCCTGGGAACCGCACCAGGAAGGCCTCCATCGCCTTGATCCCGTCCTCCGTGCGCCCGGCATCCATGTAGATCCGAGCGATGGCAAGCTGGGCCTCCTCGGCAATGATGCCCCCGGACTCCGCGTCGGCGTACGGCTGGACGGCTTCGATCGCGCCCTCGAGGTCGTCGCTTTTCGCGAGCGCTGAAGCATGCCCGTTCGCTGCTGCCCAGCCGATGCTGCCCGGGAGCGCCAGCGCGTGGGCCCCCGCCCAGCACCGTGCAGCCGCATCGTCGTCGTCGATGGCGCCATAGAGGTCCGCTGCGGTCACCCAGGCGTAGCCGGCGCCCGTGCCTACGGCGCCGCTCGCGACCGCTTCCATCGCGGCCGCCTGCTCTGCGATCGCAGCCCCGGCGGCGGCTGTGAACCCGCCCAGCGGGTCGGTGGCGCCGTCCGCGCTCGCTATCTTCTGCACCTTGCGCTCAATGCCGGCGATCTGGGCGTGGATTTCCTTCTGGGCATCCGTCCGGGCGTTCTCCATGGTTCCGAACACGAACGCAGCGAGCAACACCAGCCCGGCTGCACCCAGGGCGTGTTTCCAGTATCCAAGCGCGAGATTGACCACGCCCATGCGGGCCTTGAAGACCACATCTTCTTCTTCATCATCGAGGAGGTCATCATCCTCCTCGGGCCGTCGTCCCGTATCGTCCGCCACCAGTGGCCTCCGCGTCTCGTGGCGCGGATGCGCCACCGGCGTCAGGGGCTATCCAGACCCCGGGTTCGCTGCACCTCCCGAAGCCGATCTGCACCGGGAAGTGCCAGGGGTTCGAGCTGGAGTTGCAGAGCCGTCAGCAGCGCCGCGTGGGTCAGGACGCCGAGGAGCGCGAGACGCTTCTCCGGTGTCGCGCTTGCGCCGCCGACCTGCACGGTGGGCGTTCCGGCATCCATCAAGGCGCGCTTCCATGCATCGTCCAGCCGACCGGCAGTCCCGCATCCGCCCGTGACCTGGACCACCCAGAGGTCCCCTGGCCCGTGCAGCAGAGGCGCAGCTGCAGCCTCATCTCCGCGCGAAACGGCGATGGGAACGCCGGCCGGGGCCCGCCAACCGGGCGGTGCAGGACGAGGCCGTGTGGTGAAGGCCTGCCAGATTCGGGCCCCGTGGCGGGCTGTCTCCAGCAGGCCGGCCGGCACGAGGAGGGCGGGCGCCCCGCGCCCGTGGACTTCGAGGAGGCCCGTAGCGAGGGCTGCGATGGCGAGGGCCGGATTCTCCGCGCGAGCCCGGGAGCAGAGCGCATCCCCGACCGAATGCAGCATCCTCACGAGCCCATCCGGTTCGGCCCCACCCAGCACAGCCAGCGCGAGCGCGATTGGGCTGCACGTCACGAACCGCACGTCGGCGCCGCCGGCGACCTGGATCCGGCGCTGTCCCTTGCGGCGTGGGCTGGTGGATGCCGTCCCATCGCCGTCGACCTGCCAGACCTGCGCCGCCATGTCTCCCAACATGCGGCGGCATGCAACCACCCAGGGAGCGCTCCCCAGAACGATCAGCCCGGCACCCCGGACGTCGGCCTCCATCGCCGCTGCCGGGTCGCTGAGAAGCACCGTGCCGTCCGGGACACCCAACACCGCCGCGCCTGCGACCGCGCCGGCGTCCCCCAGGAGCACGAGCCGCTCTGCCGGGCGCCATGTGCGCACCAGCTTCCCGACCGCGGACCCCAGCCGGGTGTCCCGCGCGTGCAGGAGGTGTGGCACGAGACCGGCCTCGACGGCCTCATCGATTTCCCGGACGGCTGCGAGACCCCGTGGACGGAGCTCCCTCCACGCCGAACGGGACAGGCCTGCACGGCCCAGCGAGGGCTGCAGTGCGCCAGCGGGGTCTACGCCGATTGGAGGACCGTCCACCAAGCCCCTACTGCGCGATCAGCGTGATGGTGACGGGCACCCCCGGCACGCTGAACCTGATGTCGTACTTCCGGGTGAAGCGCTGTCCGTCCGCCGTGACGACTTCAAACTGGTGCGCGCCCTCCGACAGGAGAGCCGTCACCGGGATCTCTCCTACCGGATTCCCGTCGATGAAGACCTTTGCCTGCGGGGTCCCGTAGATGTTCACCTGACCGGTGACGACCACCGGCCTCAGGGTGAAGTTGAGGTCCAGCTGGTTTGTCGCCAGCTCGATGCTGCGGGCGGCGGGCTTGTGCCCATCCAGTTCCGCCCTCACGGTGTGGTTGCCGCGCGTGACGGTGTCGCTCCACGGGGCGGAACCGACGGCCTTTCCGTCGACGAGGACCCTTGCTCCCGCTGGCGATGTCGTCACGGTGAGCCGCCCGGTCCGAGGCTCCGACGATGCCGCCTCTCCACCCCACGGATTCGCGGGTGCCCCGGCACCATCGTCCACCCCCGCGCCCCGATCGGTCGACGGTTCCCGGTCTCGCTCGGCTGCTGCCGGACGCCGCGCCGACTCGGCGCGCTCCGGCCGCTCCGCAGCACCAGGGGGCGAGGGCGGCGCCGTCGCAGCCTGCACATCCATGTCCGCCGCCGGCGCGGCGGGCATGACTGGCGGCTCCTCGGCACCGTCCGCCCCGTCCTGGAGACGCTCGGGACCGATGTCGGGGGCGGGTGGGGGGCCGGGATCGGCCGGCGTTTCCGGCACCAGGGCTGGGCTGGAGTCCGTGCGGGCGGGTGCAGGCTGTGCAGCCTGCGTGGCTTCGTCTGCCGCCGGCAGGTCCGGCGCGGACGATCCGCCACGCGTTCCGAGCAGCCAGGCGCCCACAGCGACAAACCCAAGCGCGACAACGAGAGCTACGGCGAGCAGGCCGTGGTTTCGCCCGCCGCGCACGGGAGCCGGACCGACTTCCAGCTCATCATCGTCGTATGCATCAGCGCCGAGCCGGACGGCCGTCGTGGCTGGCGCCGGCGGATGCGCCGCAGCCGACGGCGGCCGTGGAAGTGGCGCCTCATCCGTAATATCGCCGAGTTCACCCGTCGGAATGAGCGTCGGGCTCGTGAAGGCGCCATCCGCGACCGGGGCCGCAATCGGACTTGGCGGTTCGAGCACCTCTTCGGGGCCTTCTGGCACCGGCACCGCATCGGCGTCCTCCAGCCCCGATGCAGGCGGCGCCTCCGCGCCGGCGGATGCACCGGTGTGGATGCGCGGTTTGAGTGGAGATGCCGGCAGCTCGGTCGGGTCGGATTCAGGGGCGGCCCGGGCCCACGGTGGCAGGTCCGGCGCGTCGATACCGCCTGCCGGAGCGTCCTCCACCGGCACGGCGCCCGCGGCCGATGGACTCACCGTGCTCGCGGAACCACCTGCCGGCACCAGAGGAGCGCCGTCCTGGAAGCAGAAGTCGACCTTGTCATCGTAGGTCGAGGAGCAGATCGGACAGACCTTCATTGACGCGCTTCTCCCCCCCCTCGGGGTCCAGACGGGCCCGGCTCGCCGTTCCAGCGCGGGGGCCGCGGAAGTATACGCCGCCCCACCCCGTCAGGGGTCGATCTGCTGCCGCAAGTGGCGGGAAATGACGAGGCGCTGGATCTGGTTCGTCCCTTCCACGATCTGCATCACCTTGGCGTCACGCATGAATCGCTCGACCGGATACTCCCGCGTGTAGCCGTATCCCCCCAGAACCTGTACGGCGTCGGTCGTCGCAGCCATCGCACAGTCCGTTGCCGCGCACTTCGCCATGGCGGCAACGTGCGTGTAGGGTCGCCCATGGTCCCGCAGCCATGCTGCCTTGTGGACGAGCAGGCGGGCCTGTTCGATCCGGATCGCCATGTCGGCGAGCATGAACCCAACGCCCTGGAAGTCGATGATCGCCTTGTTGAACTGGCGACGCTGCGTCGCGTAGTCGACCGCAACGTCGAGCGCGGCCTGCGCGAGGCCCACGGAGATGGCCGCGATGGTGATGCGTCCGGAGTCGAGCGCGCTCATGGCGATCCGGAAGCCCTCCCCCTCGGCGAGGACGCGATTCGAGGCGGGAACGCGCACGTCTTCGAGGACGACCTCGACCGTCGGCGATGCGCGCAGCCCCATCTTCTCCTCTTTCTTGCCGAAGGACAGTCCCGCTGCTCCAGCGGGCACGAGGAAGGCGGAGACCCCCTTGGGTCCGGCACCTCCGGTGCGCGCCATCACCACGTAGACGTCGGCGTAGCCGCCGTGGGTGATCCAGAACTTGGTTCCATTGAGCACATAGGCATCCCCGTCGCGTACCGCCGTGGTCTTCAGCGAAGCGGCGTCACTCCCGGAGTCCGGCTCGGACAGGCAGAACGCACCCAGTAGCGCCCCGGATGCAAGGCCCGGTAGCCACGTGGATTTCTGCGCTTCGGTCCCCATGGACGCCAGGATCATCTGCGGGAGCCCGGAGACGGCCACGCTGACCGCGTACGCCGCAGAGACCTTGCTGATCTGCTCCAGCACCAAGGCATACTCGACATACCCCAGCCCGAGGCCCCCGAGGTGCTCGGGCGTCGGGACACCCGTGAGGCCGGCCGCACCGAGTGCCTGCATGTACTCCTTGCGGAATCGTTCCTGCTCGTCGTCCTCCTTGAGCGTGGCGCCGAGAATGGCCCGCGACGCCTCGGCAGCGGCTTCGACGAGCGCCTCCTGCTCTTCCGTCTGCTCGAACATCCAGATCTCCTCGGGCAAGGGTATCGGCTGCCTCGGACGTAACCGGGGGCAGCAGGTCAGGCCGACGGTGTCGGCGACGCAGCGGGAGCCTCGGACGAAACCGTCGCGGCGCGAGACTCCTGGCTGGGCTCAGCGTCCGGTCCAAGTGGCGTGCCTGGGCGGAAGCGGGTGCGGAGCCGCACGACCCGCACGGCCGCATGCTCCAATGCGAGCTGCGTCATGATTTCGCTGGGCCGCGCGCCGCGTCCATCCACGACGTCCAGCGACACCTCGAGGACGGCCTGGCCATCGAGGACCGCCACCGGCGAGGCGATCCCGGGAGCAGCGACGCGGATGGATCGCACGTTGGGTCGGAGATCGATGGTCCGGGTCGCCGGGCCGCGACGACGGCCGCGCTTCCGTTTCTTCGCCTTCAGTCGGCGCTCTGCCGGGAGCGTCTCGGCCCCGAGCAGCCTTTCGACCCGGGTCGGGAGGTCATCGGGCGGATCATCCACCAGGAAGAGATAGTCCGCGCCAGCGACCGCGCTCATCAACGAAGGCGACTTGAGACCGACCTCCTGGACACCGAGGACGCGGAACCCGAGCGGCACCGTCGCCTGCAGCCGCGCGAGAAGCACTCCGGGGTCGACGCGTTGGGTCAGGATGACGTCCATGTGGTCGCCGAGGCTTTCCTCCGCGACCGGTCGTGCACCGGCGAAGGCCAGCTTCGGATGGGGATGGAAGCCCTGCGAGTACGCCAGGACCGCACGGGACCGCCGCAGGGCGCGCATCCAGGCATTCATCGTCTCGAGATGC
>JAYYRS010000463.1:0-2614 GCA_036126975.1 Myxococcota bacterium | reverse complement strand
AAGGAGATGCAGACACCGATACGAGCGTCGACACCGACACCGACACCGACACCGACACCGACACCGACACCGACACCGACACCGACACCGACACCGACACCGACACCGACACCGACACCGACACCGACACCGACCCGGGCGGCCAGCCCGAGGGCGCACTCGACGGCGAGTTGATCATCCAGGGTCTGTACGAAGGCGAGGTCCAGGCCTGGAGGTCGTTCAGCTTCGAGAAGGATGGGGTCATGGTCCTGTACATGTCGGGCGAGGCCGGCTCGACCTGTCAGGATGTGGCCGACCACCTGGGCGCTTCGGAGAGCCCCGAGGACCCAAGCGGACTGTTCGTGGCCAACCGCTGCAACCTCCTCCTGAAGTTCGAGAACCCCACCTACACCTGGACGGAGGACAGTCCGCTCGACGTCTCGAATCTCTCGAGGGTCATCGTGTCAGCGGAGTGCCCGTTCGGCGATGGCGCATTCCAGCGGGACACCATCGGTGGCCAGGCTGGCTGGTACTGGCAGAACGCAGATGGAGGCGCAGGAGACGCTGCCTGGTACACCGCGACGGCCACCGATGGCGTCGTGACCGGTGGCGAACGGCTCGCCGCCGGAGCCGGCCACGAGATCGACCTCAACGTCGATGGTTGGGAGGGCCGATTCCCCCAGGACACCGACCTTGGCGACGCCAGGGCCCGGGGCACGGGCAGGGGTACGATCGCAGCCACGTGGTGTGCCGCCCTGGAAGACTCCACCTACTTCCGGTAGCCAAAGCTGCTGGCAGCCCCTGGCGGTGCTAAGGGCAGTATGTGAGCCAGCAATCACCCGACGCCGCACCTGAGGGACCACCCTCCAGCACCCTGGACGAACCCGTCCTGCTGCATCGTGGCAGCGCCCTCGAGGTCGTCCGCTGGCCCCTGACCGAACGGGTTCGGATCCGGTTGGACACCCACGCCCTCACCATCGAGCGCGGCACCCTGCTGGCGATGATCCGGGGTGGCCAGCGGGACATGGCCCTGCCACTGGTCGAGATCCAGACCGTCGCATTCGCGAGCGATGGGAAGGCCATCACCGTCACGGCAGGCGGCGGCCGTGAGGTCACCCTCAATGGCGACGAGGCCATCCGCGTGGGCGCCATGCTCTGGGCCCTCGGGGTCCCTGGCCGGACGACCCATGCGAGCCCGGATGAGCTGCTCGGCGGCGTCGGAAGCCGCATCAACCAGGCTGTCGACACCGCTGGCGCCATCGTCGTGGGTCCCCGCGGGCTTGCCTTCGCCCCGAGCGGTCTGCTGCAGCAGCTGGTCGGTAGCGCAGCGATCCGGCTCGAGGGCCCCGAGATCGGCGGTGCCAGCCTTGAGTCCGACGACCAGCTCTCCGTCCAGGCAGGCTCGTCGCGCTACCGCTTCCGCGTCGAAGAGGCGCCCGCACTGCTCCAGGTTCTCCGGAAGACCATGAGTCGCGCGGAGGCCGAGGCCCACGAGCAGGGCGAGACGCCGCTGGAGGCCGCACTCGGTCATCTCGAAAGCCGCAGCGCGGAGGACCCTCCCCTGCCGGAACTCGGGGAGCTGCTGCTGGCGGGCCGCGGTGTCTGGACCCCCGACAACCGGTCTGCGGAGCGGGTCACGATCCTGCTCGGCACCGAGAGCGTCCTCCTTGTTCCCGACGCGCCCGACCGGGCCGCATGGTCGCTGCACACCGGACGCGTCCGACGAGGGGACGGTCCCGACGAGCCCTTCGACAGCCCGCTGCTGCGACTCAGCACGCGCAGCCAGACCACCATCGTCCGGACCGTCGAGGGTGCCCCGTTCGTCCGGGAGTTCTGGCGCGCGGCGGCTCCGCACCAGTACGTCATCCCAGGCGAGGACTATGACCCTGAGCCCTGGCGAGGCGTCGTGGGTCCAGCCCGGTTCCTGCGACTCATACCGGAGGACCTGACCGAGCACGTCCATCGTCCCGCGATGCTGGTCCAGCGAGACGACGGAATCGGCGTGGTGCTGCCGCCCGAGGCGACCTGGCCTTGGACGCAAGGCGAGTTCCTTCGCGCGGAGGTGAGCCGCCCGCGTGGGGTCTTCCGCTTCGCAGCCCAATATCTCCGGATGGATGAATCAGCGGCACCGCCCCGAGAGGCCGCCGGGCATCTGGGCACCGACCGCGACGCGGTCCTGCGGACGGCCGTTCTCATGCCGGGTCCCCTTCCCCCTGCGCTGCTCCCACCCAAACGAGCCCTGCTGCGCCTCCCCACCGATGAACCCGTGCGGGTGGTCGTGCAGAGCACACCGGACTCCAGCGATGAGAACGTCCCGGGCCCGGGCGAGAAGCTTCGCGGCCGGCTCGCGGACATCTCCGCCAGTGGCTGCGCACTGCAGCTGCGGGTTCCGCTGCCGCCGGGCAGCGAGGTGCTCGTCATTCCCGGTGGCCAGAACCGGTACCAGTTTCGCGCCGAGGTGATGGGTCTGCGATCCATGCCGGAGTCCGTCCGCCTTGCGCCGAAGCTCGAGTACGAACTCGGAATGCGCTTCATGGGCCTCAACGAATCCAGACTGAGCTGGCTGCAGCGGGAAGTCCTGCGGCGGCAGCGGAAGCGGCTGACCAGCCGAGCCGCAGCGGCCGCAGAGGGCGAG
>JAYYRS010000462.1:0-7697 GCA_036126975.1 Myxococcota bacterium | reverse complement strand
TCGAGCCCGCCGATTCCCCGGTTCTGTCTGGGGGAGAAGCCGGCATGCACGGGCTCCAGGGCCTCGGAGCGGGCTTCGTGCCAGGGTTGCTGGACCGGACGGCCTACGACAAGGTCATCGCGCTTCCAGATGAGCATGCCTACGAGGGAGCGCGCGCGCTCGCGAAGGCGGAAGGCATGCTGGTCGGAATCTCCAGCGGCGCCACCTTCGTTGCTGCGCGCCGGCTTGCGCGGGAGCTCGGATCCGGCAAGCACGTCGCGTTCATCTGTGCGAGCGGCGGAGAGCGCTATCTCTCGACGGGATTGTTCCGATAGCAGGGTCGTGCGGATACGCTGGGACACCAAGGAGGTTCCCGTGGGCCGCATCCGACGCCTGCTCCCACCGTCTGCTCCGCTCGCTCGACGGCGATTCCTCCAGTTGGGTGTGGGGGCCGTTGGCGTGGCTGCGTCTGGTTGTGGTGGGGACAAGCCGGACGGCGGTGCGGCTGACAGCGGGCTCCCGGACCCGGCGGGCTCCTGCGGTCCCGATGTGCCGACTGCCGCCGGTGATGCGAGCGGTGCGAGGGAGGGGCCCTTCGAGCGGGATCCGTTTGGTCTCGGAGTCGCCAGCGGTGACCCGATGTCGGACCGGGTCGTGCTTTGGACGCGTCTGGTCGTGGAGCCCACGGATGCAGCCGCGACGCCGACCGAGACCGTGGATGTCGTCTGGGAGGTGGCATCGGGAGAGGATTTCGCTTCGGTCCTCCAGACCGGTCTCGTCCAGACGGACGCCAGCGTCGGGCACAGCGTCCATGTCGACGTCGATGGTCTCGAGCCGGAGACCGAGTACTTCTACCGGTTCCGCGTGGGGGAGTTCCACAGTCCGGTGGGTCGCACCCGGACGCTCCCCTGTCGGGATGCGCGACCGAGCTCGCTCCGCATCGGCTTCACCACCTGCCAGAATTTCATGTCGGGGTGGTACGTCGTGCAGCGCGACATGGCCTCGCAGAAGCTGGACCTCGTGATTGGCCTCGGCGACTACATCTACGAGTCCGGGCGCTCGGGCTCCGTGCGCGACCACGGAGCCGACGAACCGGTCGATCTGGAGGGCTACCGCAACCGCTATGGGCTCTACAAATCGGACGCGGACCTGCAGGCCATGCATGCATCGGCGCCCTATCTGCCGATCTGGGACGACCACGAGGTCGACAACAACCATGCGGGGGAGAGCGGTCGGGCACAGGGTGCCAGCAGCTGGGCTGCCCGTCGTGCGGCTGCATACCGCGCCTGGTGGGAGCACATGCCGGTGCGAGGGCCGGCGCCGACGGCCGACGCGCTCGCCATCCACCGGGAACTGCGCGTCGGTGACCTTGCCCAGATCATCCTGCTCGACGGGCGGCAGCATCGGGATCCCCAACCCTGTGGCGATCGGATTGGCAGCCGATGCCCCGAGACGGACGACGATCGGACGCTGCTGGGGCTGGAGCAGGAAGCGTGGCTGGAGGAACGGCTCCGGGCGGGAGCGACCCGGTGGGTGCTGCTTGCCAACCCCGTCGTCATGCTGCCGATGGACTTTGGTGGGGTCTTCCTCAATCCCGACCAGTGGGATGGCTACCCGCAGGCGCGCCAGCGGCTCATGGACGCCGTCGCGGCGAGCGCCCTGGGGGAGACGGTGGTCTTCACGGGGGACATCCATGCATCGGGGGTGGGCTACGTGCCGGTGGATCCATTCGACCCGACCACCCCACCAGCAATCTCGGAGTTTATCGTCCCGGCCGCGACGTCCGGCGTCAGTGACGAATCCATCGCCGCCGTAGGGGGAATCCTGGGTGCCCAGCCGCACATCTCCTGGTGGGACTTCGTTGAGAAGGGCTGGGTACTGGCGGAACTCGAGCGGGATCGGCTCGTGGCCCGCTACCGGCTCGCGGAGGACGTCACCGACCCTGCAAGTGCCGTCGTCGAGCGACGTGCGTGGACGGTGGATGCCGGCTCGCCCGGTCCCGTCGAGCAGCTGTGAGCAGGCCGGCGGGGAGCGGAAGCAGGCGTCGCGAGCATGGAAAAAGCCCCTTGAGTGGATGACTCAAGGGGCCCAGGTGGTACTCCCAACGGGATTCGAACCCGTGTCTTCGCCGTGAGAGGGCGATGTCCTTGGCCTCTAGACGATGGGAGCAGAGACCATGGTGCACTTCTTGCGAAGCGTTCCGTCTGTAGTGAGGCGGAACACCGCAGTCAAGTGACTTTGAGGTGGCTGGGATGCTAGGGCTCGAACCTAGAACCTTCGGTGCCAGAAACCGACGCGCTACCGATTGCGCCACATCCCATTGATGTCCGAAGACCGATGTCCCGTGCAGGACGCGGGGGGTTTATGAAGGCCCCCCGGCTGTGTCAAGCTGGTGCGATGACCGGGATCGCCATCCCCGCGTTCAGGGGTACGGCGTCAGGGTGACGGCGGCGGGAGCGAGTGCGATGTTGACCTGCCGGAAGTAGCGGCCTTCCAGCGCCTTGCTGCTGTAGGAGGCATCCGAAGCGGTGCGGTAGGCATCGAGGTCCTTGTCCTTCCATGCGTCATGGATGCCCTTGTAGTGGGTGACCCGGGCCTCCCATGCGGTCACCAGGAGGGCGTGCGCGTCTGCCAGCTCCGCCGTGCCCGGCTGCACGGCGGCGGCACGCTCAGCGAGAGCCTGGGCCGCCGGGATGAACTGTCGGTCCAGCCTCTTCCCGACGTCGCTGGCATCCGGTGCATCCTTCTTGATGCGGGCAGCCAGGGACTGGAAGTCCTTCGCCATCTTCGCGTTGTCGGCGAGGATGGGCCGGAGTGCTGCGTAGTAGTCCTGCTCCGCTTGCGCGGCAGGAGCGGTGTCGCAGGCGGCAAGGGCTGCGGCCATGGCGGCCGGCAGTACGATGGAGGACGGGGCGCGGTGCATCGGTGCTCCAGGGGCGCCACGGGCGCTGGCGCGCAGAGGCGGGTATCCTGTCCACGTCCGGTCCCGCCACCTCACGGAACCGGTTGCCGGGCCTTTCAGGTCGAGGGAGTTCGCCGCATGCGCACGCTCGAGCACCGCGTCGCGCGAGCACGGCTGGCCGCCCGTCGCCTCCGGGCCCGCCTCGCCCCGCGGGACCCCTCCCGCATCGCGCCGGCGCGCCTGGTGCTGGACCTCTCGTCGCCGAGCTCCGATGCAGATCTCGCGCCGGCAGCACTGCGTCGGCTGGTTGTCGAGGCCGTCGACTGGCGGGGGCCACTGCCCGTCACCCTGGAGCTGCGGGCGCGGGGCGACCATCCCTTCGCGGAGGAACTCATCCGGTTCGCGCATCGACTGGAGTGCCCGACGCGACTGGTCGTGACGGGGCCGGGGCTGGATGCCGCCCGATGCAAGGCCTTCGTCGATCGCGGTCTGGAGGCCATCCGGCTTGTGGTTGCCGGTCGGGAAGCCGCCGTGCAGGAGGCGGTGCTTGGTACACCCGCTGGTGCTGCGGATGCTGCATTGCAGGCCATGGTCGAAGCACGGAGTGCGCGGCGGGCCAGTCTCGATATCGAGGTGGGTCTGCATTGGAGCGAGCACGCGCCGGCGGAGGCCGAAGCCGTCTCCCGGTGGGCGGCGCGGTGCGGCGCGGACGGCATCCGGTTGCTCCCGCCCCATGATGCCACCGGCCTCGAAGGAACGGCCGCCGCCGTAGACGGGCTGACCGGCCTGCCCGGACTGCGTGCGGCCGGGGGGGACCTCCCCGCGCTGACCGCCCTGCTCCGGCACGGGGGAGGGGCGCCAGGACTGCCGCGGATACAGGCTCCCGGGGCCCGTCGGTGGCTCCCTTGTCCGGTCGGTGGCCAACGGCTGGCAGTGGACGCAACCGGGCAGGCGGCCTGCTGCCCGCACAAGGCTCCCATCGGAAGGCTGGAGTCGGACCTCGGAGGTCTGTGGGCCCAGGCGGGCCCGCACCTGGCCGACATCCGAAAGTGCGACCGCGTCTGCGTCCACGTGGAGCTTTGTCCGGAGCCCTGGGCCCAGCCAGCGCTTGCTACGGGGCCGCGCATCGAATAGCGCGCCAGGGCGCAGGACGGCGGGTGTGCCGGTGAGGAAACGAGGGGGTGCCGTGCGCATCGATATCGACGCTGTGCCCCCCCGAGGCAGACCCATCGAGGCCGACGAGTCGGCCGCGTGGGTTGTCCGTGCATCCGAATGCGCACTGGGCGCCGTGCCCGTACGGGCCTCGGTCGCGGTGACGGTCTACCGCGTGGCAGGCGGGGCCCGTGTCCGGGGGCGCGGGGACGCGACCATCGCCTGCGCCTGCGATCGATGCGGAGGCGACATCGTCCTGTTGCTCGAAGGTGACGTCGACCTACGGTACGTGCCGCACGGGCAGACGGGGCCCGAAGGGGTCGAACTCGCGTCTGACGAACTCGACGTCGGCTGGTTCGATGGGCACAGCCTCGATCTCGGCGACGTCTGGTCAGAGCAGCTGGCCTTGTGGCTCCCCGACGTCGTGCGCTGCGATACGCCGGGCGCGACCTCCGCCGACGCGGACCGGCCCTGTCGGTTGCCCATCCAGGATCCTGGCCCAGACCTCAAAAGGAGGAATCCATTCGCCGAAATCGTCCTGCCGGAATAGACGCGACCGTCGTGCCGGTTGCGGAGCGGGCCTCTGCGTCCCCCGTCCGCACCATCCGAAACCAATCATCAGCTTCCAGTCCCGTCGAGGAACCCCATGGCCGTCCCCAAGAAGCGGACCTCTTCCCGCCGCAAGCGCATGCGTCGCTCCCACGACCACCTCAACCACACGGCGGCCAGCATGACCTGTCCGGCATGCGGCGAGCTGAAACTGATGCACCACGTGTGCGCAAGCTGCGGCACGTACCGGGGTCAGCAGGTCCTCCCGCCGAGCGACGACTGAGACGCTGCTCTGGGGGGACCTTGGCGGTCCCTCCTCGCGAGGCGGCCTGCGCGACCGGCCGGTGAACAACGTGACGACCCCCTCCCTCCCGGGCGCAATCGCGCTCGACGCGATGGGGACGGACCTCGGGCCGCTCCCCCTCGTCGCGGGCGCCGCGCAGGCCGTCCGGGGCGGAATCCCCGTGGTACTCGTTGGGGATGAGAGGGTGCTGGGGCCGCTCGTGCCCGCTGGCGTGGATCTGCCCATCCGGCACGCCAGCGAGGTTGTTGGCATGGCGGAGGCGCCCGCCGTCGCCGTGCGGCGCAAGCCGGACAGCAGCGTGAATCGCGCGGTCGAGATGGTCGCGACAGGGCAGGCCTGCGCCGTGGTCTCCTGCGGGAACACCGGTGGCGCAATGGCGGCGGCACTGTTCCAGCTCGGTCGGATCGACGGCGTCGAGCGGCCGGCGCTGACGACCATCGCACCGCGGGCAGATGGCGGCCAGCTCGTGCTGCTGGATCTCGGGGCAAATGCGGATTGCCGGCCCCAGCACCTCGTGCAGTTTGCGTTGATGGGAGCCGTCTTCGCCCGTGCCGCCCTCGGACTCGAGCATCCCCGGATCGGGCTCTTGAGCAACGGCGAGGAGATGGGGAAGGGGAATGAGCTGGTTCGCATGACCGGCCCGCTGTTGGCGGAGACGGACCTTGATTTCGTGGGCAATGTGGAGCCGACGGGTGCGTTCGGCGGTCAATGCGATGTGCTCGTGACCGATGGCTTCACGGGAAATGTCATGCTCAAGACGGTCGAAGCCACTGCACAGGTCGTGACGAATCTCCTGCGCGCCGAGGCCCGTGGCGCGGTGAGCCGCGCCGTCGGCGCCCGGCTGCTCGCCCCGCTGCTTCGCAGATTCCGTGAGCGCACCGACGCCAGGGCAGTCGGGGGCGCGCTCCTGCTGGGCGTGAAGGGTCTCGTCGTCGTCGGACACGGCCGCTCCGATGCCCGCGCTGTTGCATCGGCCCTCCGGCACGCAGCGGGACTTGTGGAGTCGGGCCTCGGAGGGCGCACCGACGGAGCCATCCAGCGCGCAATCGCCGGGGCCTTGCCCGTGGAGCCCCCTGCGCGATAGGACGTCCGCCCCCGGGGTGGGGCAGCGGCGTCGGAGCAGCGTCGCTCGTCGTCATCCCCCTGCGCAGCGGAGTGACGCCATGGCCACCAAGGAAGAAGTCGTCGCGAAGGTCGTGGAGCTCATCTCGAGCAGCCTGGGCGTGAGTCCGGACGAGATCTCCGCCACCAACTCCTTCATCGACGATCTGGGCGCCGATAGCCTGGATATCGTCGACCTCGTAATCCTCATCGAGAAGGAGTTCGACATCGAGATCCCGGACGAAGACGCCGAGAAGATCACGACGGTCCAGGACGCCATCGACTACATCAACGACCACCTGCCCGCATAGGGCGACCATGCGCCGCGTCGTCGTCACGGGCCTCGGAGCCGTCAGCCCCTGCGGGAACGACGTGGGGTCGACCTGGGACAGCGTCGTTGCGGGACGCTCCGGTGTGGGGCCGCTGACCGCGTTCGATGCGGCCGACTGGCCGGTACGCATTGCGGCCCAGGCGGACGCGTTCGACCCGTCTGCCGTGCTCGACCGCCGGCAGCTGCGTCGCCATGATCGCTTCAGCCAGCTGGGGATGGCGGCCTGCCTGGAGGCCGTCCGGGATGCAGGTTTCCCGGATGGATTCGGACACGACGAGGCCTTGTCGGAGCGCGCCGGCGTGTACCTCGGGAGCGGGATTGGCGGCATCGGAGAGATCGAGACCGGCTCGGTCGCCTTGCGAAAAGAGGGCCCGCGCGGCCTGTCTGCCTTCTTCATCCCCCGGTCTCTGGGAAACCTCGCCTCTGGGCAGGTGGCGATCGCACTGGAGGCACGAGGGCCCAGCCTCAATGTCAGCACCGCATGCGCAACGGGGAACCACAGCATCGGCGAGGCTGCGCGCGCGATCCGCGCCGGGGACGCAGACGTCATCGTCGCCGGCGGCGCGGAGGCCCCGATCACGCCGGTCAGTCTGGCCGGATTCATGGTGATGCGGGCACTTTCGAAGAACAATGACGACCCGGAAGCGGCGAGCCGTCCGTTCGACGCCGCACGGGATGGATTCGTGATGGGGGAAGGGGCGGGGGTCGTGGTGCTCGAGGCCTACGAACATGCACGAGCCCGTGGGGCGCGGATCCTCGCTGAGCTGGTGGGGTACGGCCTGACCACGGATGCCCACCACATCACCGCTCCGGCACCGGGGCACGGCGGCGCCGCGCGGTGCATGCAGATGGCACTCCGGAGCGCGGGTATGGCTCCCGAGGCGGTGGACTACATCAACGCCCATGGCACCTCAACGCCGGTCAACGATCCGGCGGAGGTCGCGGCGATCAAGACGGTGTTCGGAGACCACGCGCGATCTCTCATGGTGTCTTCCACGAAATCCGTCACGGGCCACCTGCTCGGTGCGGCCGGTGGGCTGGAAGCCGTCCTCACCATCCGGGCCATGATGGAGAGCCTCGTCCCGCCCACCGCAACTCTCCAGGATCCCGATCCGGCGTGCGACCTCGACCACGTGCCCGGCAGTGCCCGCGAGGCTCGGGTAGGAGTGGCTGTCAGCAACGCGTTCGGGTTCGGTGGGACGAACGCCGTGCTCGTATTCCGCAACCCTGAAGCCTGAGCGCCCCGGAGTCATCATGCGCGTCGCGATTGGGTGTGACCACGCTGGATTTTCTCTGAAGTCCCTTTTGGTAGAGCATCTCGAAAAACGGGGGTACCAGATCGTGGACGTCGGTACGCACGCGCCCGAACGGTGTGACTA
>JAYYRS010000461.1:0-6239 GCA_036126975.1 Myxococcota bacterium | reverse complement strand
AGCCGGCCATTATCCGGCGTGCTCCCACTCGCCCCCCGGAGGCTGCGTGAAGATCCAATCCGAGAGTCGCATCGGCTTTCCGCTGCCTGTGGTCTACCAGGCCTATCGGGACCGCCTCCCCGAGATTGCGGCCTATATGCGCGATATCCAGGAGATCCGTGTGATCGTGCGCGAAGAGCGCGATGGCGGGCCGTTTCTCTTGAACGTCTGGATCGCGGAGGACCGCCTCCCCGGTGTTGCGCAGAAGGTTGTGAAGTCCCACATGCTGCAGTGGGAGGACCACGCTGACTGGAACGACGCCCGGACGCATGTGGACTGGCGACTCGTCATTCCGGCGTTCGAGGACCAGGTGCGATGCTCTGGCCGAAATGCATTCTTCGCAGACGGGGATGACACGCGCGTCGCGCTGACCGGTGAGCTCGAGATCGACATCCGGCACATCCCCGGTGTGCCCCGGCTGCTCGCCGCCCGGCTGAAGCCCCAGGTCGAGCCGTTCGTCATCAACCTCGTGCAACCCAATCTCGAGACGGTGAATGCGTCGCTGGAGCGGTACCTGATGGAGCATGGGTAGCGACGGGCCCCGGGGCGGCGGGTCGGGGAGGGGGGCTGTTCCGCCCGGTTCTCAGAGAGCGCCGCGCACGAAGCGCGTGCCGTCTCCCGACGTGCAGATGAGACCGGCATCGAGCATCGGTTCGGCCAGCTCGAGCAGGTCGAGCGTTCCCAGGCCCAGGATTCTCGCCAGCTCCCCGGGTGTGCAGGGGCCCTGCTCGAGGGCATCAAGCAGCCGCTGGGTGGCCGCCGCGTCCGGTTCGGCGCGGGCAGACGTCCGGGTGTCGATGTGGACGGCGCCGAGCGGCGTGAGGTCTGGGAGGGGTGTGGCGTGGTGGAGGACCACCAGAGCGGGAGCGGCCGTCTCGGCGAGGGCCCTGGCGCGGCGGGCACCGGACGGTCCGGAAAGGAGGACGAGACCGCAGCTTCCGGATTCCTCCACGGGGATGTTCTCCCGGTCCGCAGCGCGCGCGAGCGCCTGGGCCAGGGCTGCATGCACAGGATGTTCCGGACCGTAGGTGACCACCAGTCCGGGTGCACCGCGGTCCACTGTGGCCACGAGCATCCGTCCCAGCAGACCCCAATGATGCGGGACTGCCGGGTGCACCACGGTGGGCGGTCCCGTCGCGGCGGACCGCAGCGCTTGCGCCAGCCCAGCGCCGGTTGGCCGGCGTTCCGGCTGACGGTCGAGCATGCGACAGACCAGCCCGTCGAGGGCGTCCGGGATGTCTTCACGCAACATCGCGGGGCCCATTGGCAGCTGGTCGCTTGGCAGCAGCGCCTGTGCTGCCCGCTGCGGGGGGAAGGGCCGTCGACCCGTGAGCGCACGGACGGTCAGTGCACCGAGCGCGTAGATGTCGGAAGCGGGTGTCGCAGGTTCGCCTCGGAGCTGCTCTGGAGAAGCCGCACCGAAGGTTCCGTGGAATCCATGGACGCCGGGTGGACGGACGGCCAGCCCCAGGTCGATCAGGCAGGGCGAATCGCGAGGTCCCATCATGACGTTGTCGGGTTTCACGTCTCCGTGGACATACCCGGCATCATGCAGCGCCGTGAGCGTGCCGGCGAGGGAGGCGATCGCCTCGACCACCTCCACAACGGACCGACCATGCGACCAGTCCGTGAGCGTCGGACCGGGCAGCAGCCGGAGTGCGAGCCACTGGCCATCCTCGTCGTGGTCGATGACGTCCGCCACTCCACGGCCCGCAAGGATGGCGAGCAGACGTGCCTCCTGTGCCAGCCATCGAGCGTGCTCGGGTGAGCGGGGGCGCTTCAAGGCGACGGTGCCTCGCGGCCCGGCAGCGACGTCCACCTGCGTCGTTATGCCGCCGCCAAGGCGGCGCAGCGGCTGGTAGGGGCAGGGGGCCGGCTCGGACATCGAATGGATGCTACTCCTTGCGCGTCGGCGGGAGCATCCTGGGTCTTGGAGGAAGGAATGCATGTGCCGCGGAAGCTCGTGGCGGTCGGCCTCGGTGCAGGACTCGGTCTCTGTTCGCTGGATGCCCACGCGGACGGACCGTCCGGGCTGGTGGCGACCGAAACGGTGCCGGGCGGGGTTGTCGCGCTGCCGGGCATCACCGACCTCGTCGGGTGCAGTCGGCAGGGGGCACGGACGCGCGCCCCCGTCGTTGGCCGGAAGAGGAACAAGAAGAAGGACGGATGGGTCTCGAGGCCGTATGTCCGTCCGCTGGCGGGTGTGAGCGTTTGGGGAGGGAGCGGCCGCCAGACCACGAGCATCGCGACGGCGGGGGCAGAGGCCGGAGTCATCTACCGTCAGGTCGGCAGGCCGGTCCCACGTTGGCGCGTAAATCCTCGTGTGCGGGGTCAGCTCTCCAGCACCAGCGGCGGCATCGCTGGCTTCCACGCCCGGGCGGGTGTGCAGGCCGGTCCCTGGTGGAAGCATCTGGGCCTGTCATTCGGTCCGGACGTGTACCGGGACCAGCTCCTCATCGACCGGGTCACGCTGGATCCGGTCACGGGGATGGCGATTCCCGTGATGGGCCATGGACGGTTCGGTCCGTTTGGCCTGCAGGCTGGTGTGGAACCATCCTGGTTCCTCTCCGGCGACCGGCCAGGCGTGGACTGGAGGAACACGGATGCCGTCGGTTTCGGCGATGAGTTCGCCTACATTGCTGGCGCGAGCGCCAGGGTGCAGCAGATGGTCCTGGGGGTCCGATGGACCCGCCGCATCACAGCAATGGGGGAAGGCACCGACTGGTCGTTCAATGCGGGTTTTCGCCTGTAGCGGCGGATGACGGGTGGGTCCTGCCTCCGGTGCCCTGCAGGTATCCGAGCGCCTCAAGCTGGCTTTGTGTCTCCTCATCTGCCGCTCGTGGCGTCCCCGTGAATGCCGGTGCCCCGAAGTCCCGCTGCGCCCGGGCGGCCAGGGCGGCCGTCGCGGCGGGATCGTCACCTGCGATGTCCCGCAGCATGCGGGCGTCGTCGGCAGCGAACCGCTGTACGCCGCCTGCGTCGTCCATCACCAGGCGGTCCTGGCCATCCGTCCACATCTGCCACGTCCGGGTCCAGCGACCGCCAACAACCGCGGCTCGGTAGGGATCGGGCCACGCCATGGCCATGACCGGGCGCGGAGGCGCAGGGTCCACGCGGCCGTCGGCCTGCAGCAGTCCCGGGCCAGACGCGCCGGAAACACCCGCCAGGGTGAGCAGCGTATCGGGCAGGTCCACCAGCGAAACCGGACGCTCGACCACAGCCCCTGCGGGGAGGCGTCCCGGAGCGGCAATCACCAGGGGCACATGGGTGAGCCCGGGCCAGACGGAGCCCCGGTGGTCCACCAGGCCTCGCTCTCCCAGGTGCTCTCCATGGTCACTGGTCACTGCGACGATTCCGCCCCTGCCTGCAGCATTCCATGCCTGCACCACACGAAGCAGGCGTCGATCCGCATCGACCACCTCGCCGTCGTACAGGTCGTGGACCATTTCCCATTGGTCGTCGTCGAGCTGCAGCGACCCGGAGAGCACCTGCTGGACGCCCGTGGGAGCGCGGGGCTCCGCGCGACGCTGCAGGTCGACCCCCGGCGGCGGGCCTGGGTCGATGTAGGGCGCCAGCCGCTTCTCGGGCGCGGTGAGTCGTTCCGCGTGCCGGGCCGACCAGGGAACCGGTGTGAGGCTGTAGGGCCCATGCGCAGGCATCAGGTTCACGAACAGGAACAGCGGTCGGTCCTGTCCCTGGACGGCGGCCTCGGCGGCGGCCTCGACCGCACCGGGGATGTCGAGACATCGCGCGTCCTCGAAGCCCCGAGTGAGACCCATCCCGGGTTCGAGCAGACAGTTCGCACTGAGCGAGACGGTCTCGTAGCCTGCGGATGCAAACCGCTCGGCCAGCGTCGGGAGGTCGTCGCGGGGAGCGGGGAACCCTCCCTCCATTGCGACGCCGAGCGGGGGGAAGTGGGCGCCGTGCACCCACGGCGGTTCGCCGGTGAACAGCGATGCATGGACGGGCCATGTCCAGGCCCCCGGTGCGTGGGCCTCGGCCCAGCGGACACCGCTTTCGGCCAGCGCGGTGAGCTGGAGGCCCGTCGGTCGGTCGTGACCCCAAGCCTGGAGACGATCTGCGCGGACGGTGTCGAGCACCACGAGGAGAACGCTCGGGGCGTCGACCCCGCGGTCGTCCAGGGACGGCGCCGGCGCGCCGGCGCAGGCGGACAGCAGGAGGAGAGCGGGGCGCATGATGCGACCCTACCGCGGGACTATTTCAGCGCCATCATGCGCTCGAGCGGGGCGAGTGCCGCCGTGCGGAGATCTTCGCGCATCTCGATGCGCGGCTCGAGGTCGCGGAGGGCGTCCCGGATCTTCTCGAGCGTGTTGCGCCGCATGTGGGGGCACTCGTTGCAGGCGCAGGTCTCGTCCATGCCGGGGAGGGGCAGGAAGGTGCGATCCGGAGCGGCCTTCTCCATCTGGTGGATGATCCCCGGCTCCGTCCCGACGATGAACGTGTCCGTGTCCGCCGTGGTCGTGGCGTACTGGAGCAGGGATGACGTCGAACCGATGTGGTCTGCGTAGCGCAGGAGGTTGGGCTCGCACTCTGGATGGGCGATCACCCGAGCATGGGGATGTCGCGTCTTCAACGCCACGAGCTTCTGCTCGGAGAAGGTCTCGTGGACGATGCATGTTCCCTGCCAGAGCTCCATGTCACGGCCGGTCTGCTTGATCAGCCAGGCCCCCAGGTTCTTGTCCGGACAGAAGAGGATCGGGGTGTCTTCGGGGATGCTGTTGATGACATCGACCGCGTTGCTGCTGGTGCAGATGATGTCGGAAATGGCCTTCACGCCTGCGGTGCAGTTGACGTACGAGACGAGGGCAGCACCGGGATGGGCATCCTTCCACGCGGCGACGCGCCGTGCGGGCGCTGCGTCGGCGAGGGAGCACCCCGCCTTCATGTCGGGGATCAGGACGACGCGGTCGGGGTTGAGGATCTTTGCGGTCTCGGCCATGAAGTGCACGCCGCAGAACAGGATGACATCCGCATCCGTGTCCCGGGCTGCCTTCGCAAGCTGCAGGCTGTCGCCGATGAAGTCGGCGAGATCCTGGATGTCGGGCTCTTGGTAGTAGTGCGCCAGGATGACGGCATTCCGCTGCTCGCGGAGCGCGTCGATTTCATCGAAGATGTCCTGGTATCCGCTGGGCTTGCGGGCCGATGGGATGCTGTCGGCGCTCATTCTGCGCTCCTTGGCGAGAGCCGGTTCGCACGCGGGGGGCGTCGATACGACCGTATCTCCTGTCCACTAATCCGCCCGTGCCCGATGCAGGACTCTGCAGCCTCGGGTTTGCCCTTGCCACGTCAAGTCGGCTACGGTGGGACCATGCGGAACCTGTCCCTCGCATTGCTGTTGACCGGCTGCGCCCATCGCGGCGGCATGGCCCTTCCGGGACCGCTGCGAGGCATGGGGACGGACCCCGTGCCCTACGCGGATTCCGGGGAAGAGCACACAGCGGAGACCCATGTCGGGGATGCGTCCGATGCCCGGGCGGACACCCCACCGTCGCGTCGGCGTACGCGTCGAGGAGATGCGCGCGGCGAACAGGTCGCTCGGACCGCCGCCTCGCTGATCGAGCATCGGAAGCTCGTCGTCCGGGGAGAGACCTACCGATACGATTGCTCGGGTCTGGTGGAGGCCGCCCACGCGGGGGCGCGGATCGACCTGCGTGGGTCCAGTCGGTCGCTGTACGAAAAGGCCCGGTCCGAGGGCCTGCTGCATCGGCGCAAGGTTCCGGTGCCCGGAGACGTGGCGTTCTTCGACGACACGTACGACCGGAACCACAATCGCCGCCGGGACGATGACCTGACCCACGTGGCCATCGTCGAGTCCGTCGCCGCTGACGGCACCATCACGTTGGTGCACAAGGGCGGCCGCGGCGTGGTTCGCATGGAGATGAACCTCCGTCGGCCCGCGGAACGGAGGGACGAGCACGGTCGAGAACTCAACGACTACCTGCGGTCGAGCCGCGACAAGGACGGCGGTCCTGTCCTCTCGGGCCAGCTCTGGCGAGCCTTTGCCAGCCTGTGGGCCGTGGACGTCGATGGTGTGAGCCTGGAGGACGCGCACGCGGTGGCCGCGCCTGCTGGCTGACCTACCTGCGCCACTCCGCGCGGCTGTCGGTCTCGATGATCCGCTCGAGCCGCGAGACGAGGCCCCGTGTCTCTTCGAGCTCACCTGCAAGGGAGTCCCGCTC
>JAYYRS010000460.1:0-11931 GCA_036126975.1 Myxococcota bacterium | reverse complement strand
GCCGCTGTCGGCTGCGACGCCGTCCGCGGGGGAATCCTCCAGGTCCATTCCGCTCTGGGGATCGAGCGCCGCCCAGAGGGGCCCGCACTCCTGGGCCGTGGCAGTACCCGCGGCACACGGCTCGACCCGCTGCACGTCGCCGAACCAGAGCACTGGCGTCCAGGGTCCAAGCTCGCCACCAACCGTCACCTGGGAAAGGGCAGCTCCATCCACCCAGTTGTCGCTGCACATCCACCGCACGCCCCCGTGCCGCACCAGGCATCCGACGGACGGGGCGTCCTCGGCTGTCATCCAGGTGCCACCCCCGTCCTGCGTTCCCTGCAGGACGAGGTCGCGTCCGCCCAGCCATACTTCATCTCTGCCTGGACCCGCACTGACGCCGTCGATCGACGACCCGGTCTCATAGATCAACGCGACGTCGAGCCCCGGGGAGACCCGGTACAGACCATCGCCGACCGAGGTCCGGGTCCGGACCCAGGCCGACCCATCCGGCCCGACGTCCACGAGTTCTACACCGCGGTCGACCTCGACCACGGACGTGCCCCGCCAGTCTGCGCCATCGGGAGAGGTCCACACCCAGACGGTGCTGTCAATCATGCCCTGCACCCATATGCGCCCATCTGGCGCCACGGCCAGCCGACGCAGACGGGCGTCATCATCAAGAACGGGCCCATCCGCGAAGGACAGTCCACCGTCATCCGCCCGGAGGAGTGGATTCGGCACACCGCCGTTGCCGGTCGTTGCCCAGACCACGCCAGGACGGGTTGCATCCGGCACGATGGAGGTGATGAACCGCTCCGCAGGGGCCCCCTCGAGCGCCGCCCACGAACAGTGGTCTGTCGAGGTGTTGGCGCCACCGATTCCCGTGAACCACATGCGCCCATCCGGACCGACCGAAAACGTCCAGCCATCGCCCGCCACGCCACTGACCTCTTCACAGATCCAGGACCATTCCCCATCGTCGGCGAGCCGGATCACGCCATACGTGGTCTCCAGGATGGGCCCTGCAGGACCGAACTCGAGCGCGGTCGACTGGTGCAACCCGCCATGCCCGTGGGCCAGCGACGCCAGCATCGAGACCAGCAGTGGCGAGCCGTGCATCGAACGCTCCGAACGCTCGCACCGTCCTATCGTCGGGGAGCCGATGCAGCATGCGATGCTGCCGACGACGGGAGAGAACGTGACGACACGCGCCGAGCTGCGAGCCGAGTCCGACCTCACCCCGGCAGAAGCCGATGATGTATTCGACCTCGCGGCGCGGCTGCAGATCGCCGATCAGAAGCAGGACCCCGCGCGTCGCCCACTGGGAGAAGGTCGAGCACCGGTCGAGAGTCTCGACGTCGCAAATCACTTCATCGTCGAAGCGAGAAAGCGCCTCGCCCATCGGGAGATGGTGGCCGCGACCGTACCGCCGCGTCTGGAGCAACCGATCCGCTGGACGCTGCTTCTCTTCGCGCTGCTCGGGGCGGCAGTCGTCGGGTTCGCGGGCGTCATCGCTCTCGGCCGGGACAGGGTGCATCGGGCCGAGCGTGCCGCAGCAGGCGCGGAAGAAGCCCTCACCGCGGAGCTGATCCAGCAGATGGACCGCGCGAGCGCCGTGACTGCGCTGGCAGGCGCCGCCTCCGGCTCGGTCGAGCAGCGGGTCGACGAGGCCACCTCGTCAGCCGACGTCCCTGAGCAGCTCGTGGCGGTCCAGGTCCTCGAAGAAGAGATGCAACGGGTCCTCCAGGACATGCCGACGCCGCTGATGAGTGAGAGACAACAAATCCAGACCTCCCTGGCACAGCAGGTCCGCGATTCTCGACGGCGAATCGCCATCGCCGCGCGGATCTGGCGGGATGCCAACAGCGACTGGACCGCCGCGTGCAACCGCGGCCCCGGCCGCCTTGCGGTCCTGGTCGGCGCGGCGCGACCTCCACCGGGTCCCCGCCGCAGTGTGCCCCGGCCCTGAACCGCGCTCCAGCGTCGAGGGGATGCCTCTTGACCATCGATGCTCGAACCCCTGCAGACATTCCGTGAGGGAAAGACGTGGGATACTCCGCCGGACGTGTGGCATCTCAGCTTCCAGGACGGCACCCTCGTGGTCCGTGGCGCCTCCGCCTCGGCGCTGCCCGCCGGGTTTCAGGATGACGACCGGATCGGCGCGCCCCGAGGACCAGGATGGCTGTACCAGGAGACCGTCCTGTCTGCTCTCTCGGTCGGACAGGAGTACGAGGACCGCGCCCGCTCCTGGGAAAACCTGAATGCGCTCCAGCATCTGGCCCAGCGGACCGCACGGCCCTACCAGCGCGAGGCCGTGGACGCATGGCACGCCGCGGGCAGACGCGGTGCCGTCGTCCTTCCCACCGGCTCCGGAAAGACCTACGTGGCAGAGCTCGCCATCGCCGAGGTCCAGCGACCCACGCTCGTGTGCGCGCCCACCCTCGACCTGGTTGGCCAATGGCATGACCGCCTTCGCGCAGCGTTCGGCGCCGACGTCGGCGTCCTCGGAGGGGGGCACCACGAGGTCCGCGACCTCACGGTCTCCACCTACGATTCCGCCTGGCGACACATCGGGCGGTATGGGGACCGCTTCGGAATGCTGGTCTTTGATGAGGTCCACCACCTGCCCGCCCCCGGCTACCGCGCCATCGCGGCCTCTGCGCTTGCCCCCTTCCGGCTCGGATTGACGGCAACATGGGAGCGCGACGACGGCGAGGAGCAGAACCTGTCCGAGATTCTCGGGCCCGTCGTGTTCCGACGGACCATCCCCGAGCTGTCCGGCGAATTCCTCGCAGACTACGAAACCGTCCGTCTCACGGTTCATCTCAGTCCTGAGGAGCTGGATCGATACACGGCCTTGCGGCAGGTCTATCTCTCCTTCGTGGGGCGGAACCGCATCCCCATCCGCAGCCGCAACGGTTGGCAGGTGTTCCTCCGCTACGCCGCCCGCTCGCGGGAAGGCCGCGCCGCTCACAAGGCGTGGATGGCTGCCCGTCGCATCCAGCATGGTACCGAACAGAAGCTCGATCTGCTGGGAACCCTGCTGCAGGAAGAGCATGGCAGGCGGACGATCATCTTCACGCATGACAACGCAACGGCCTACCGGGTCAGCCGGGAATTCCTGGTGCCGTGCATCTCGCATCAGACAGAGGTGAAGGAGCGACGCGCGTACCTGCGCGCATTCGAAGCGGGCTCCCTGCCCGTGCTCGTCACGAGCCGCGTGCTCAACGAGGGCGTGGACCTTCCCGCCGCCGAGGTGGCAATCGTCCTGTCCGGCACCGGCACCGTCCGCGAGCATGTGCAACGACTCGGACGGATCCTGCGCCCCGGTGTGGGCAAGCAGGCCGTTCTCTACGAACTCGTGGCGGCGGGCACTGCCGAGGTTCGCACGAGCGCTCGGCGCCGAGAACACGATGCGTACCAGCGGTAGGCGCAATCAATGGAGCCGAGGATGCTGACCAGCAGCCTCGTTCGTGTCCGCGTGCAAGGAAAGAGCATCCGGCCCGCCCTCGTCGACATCACGTCCGGCCGACACCTCGCCCGCGCAGAAGAACTGCTCGATGTGTTCGCCGAGGCCCAAGCCGCGCGCTGGACGCGCGCGAAGGTGGAGCAGACCACCCGCGAGGTCGAGGGCAACGAGGCCGACCACAAGTTCGTCCGTGGTCTCACCAAACTCCTCCTCGACCAATGCTCGTTCGAGACCCGGTGCCCCGTTGCGCCTGGAGAACTCCGCATGGCAGCCTTCCTCCGCGCCGCAGCGCGCGGACCCCTGGCGCGCCGGGCCGGCCCCGCGGAACGCGCCACCGCGACGGACGTGCTGCGAGAGGTCGTCGCGGAGGCGGGCGCGGTCCCCGACCCCGACTCCGACCCAGGTACCTGGCTCTACGCCGACCTGAAAGGGGAGCAGATCCTTGCCGGACGGAAAGGGCCGGAGACACCCAGGGCGCTCCTCGAGCGATACAATGTCGCGCTGGTCCAGGCGATCCTGCTGAAGGCCGAATCGATGACGCTTCACCTTGATGCGCCCGATCCAAAGCGCGTTCGACAGCTTTTTCGATTTCTGAAGTTCTTTCAGTTAATGTATCGGGCCCGGCTCGATGCGGGTACGCTCACCCTGCACCTTGACGGTCCTCAATCCCTGCTCACTGCATCGACCCGCTATGGCCTGCAGCTTGCAACCTTCCTGCCCGCGGTGCTGCTGCAGACGGGCGCCTGGGCACTGGAGGCAGAGATCCGGTGGGGCAAGCGCAGGCTCCGCAAGCAGCTGATCCTCGACGATACGGCCGGACTGGCAAGCCACTACAAGGACACGGGGGTCTGGACCTCCCGAACCGAGACCTGGTTCCGGGAACGCTGGGAGCGCACGGACACCGACGGCTGGGTCCTTGGACCCGGGACACTCATCGAGCTGGGAGACCAGCGCGTCCTCGTGCCAGACTTCACGCTCCGCAAGCAGGGTCGGATCGCACATCTCGACATTGTCGGCTACTGGCGGGGCCGCTGGCTGAAGCAACACATGGACGGCACGCCCGACCACGTGCTGGTTGCAGCAAGCCGGCGCCTCGTCGGCGAGAAGAAGGGCGGCATCCCCAAGCGACTCGACGGTCGCTGCATCCCCTTCGCGGAAGTCATCTCCGTCCCCGAGGTGGTCTCAAAGGCGGAGCGACAGGCCGTCACACTTGCGGAGGAGGAGTCGCCGAGACCAACCTGACGCGGTGGATGTCGCCGAGCGGTCGGATCGGCCAGCGGCGCAGGTGGGGGCGGTTCGGGGCCACACCAGGACGGTGGACCCATGGTGTGTCGTCGCCGCGCATCCACGCCGCGACACACTCGCCGACGCCGATGGAACAGGTGACCCCGTACCCGCCCAGACCGGTCGCCCAGGCAAGGCCGGGCGCATCCGGGTCCGGCCCCAGGATGGGGGCCCGATCTGGCGCGAAGGTCCGCAGACCCGTCCAGCCCCGTGCCAGACGCGCTCCACACAGCGCTGGGAAGAACCGTTCGATCTTGTCGATCGCAAGCCCGCGATTTTCCGGCGTGACCGGCCCCATGCTCCCGGCACCGGGCTCCGGTGGATCGTGCCGCTCGTCGCATCCACTGACCAGCCATCCGCCTGTCTCTGGTCGCGCGTAGACCCCCTCATCATCGATCCATGTCCATGGGTGGTCCGGCCGCGACGCTTCATGCGCGGCTGCAAACAACAAGCTCCGTCGAAGCGGAAACAACGGGCGCCACAGACCCAGCGGAGCTGCGAGACGACCACTCCACGCCCCCGCAGCGAGGACGGTCCATTCCGAATCGATGTCGCCCTGGCGGGTGCGGACGCCGACCACCCGCCCTCCCTGCCGACGAATCTCGGAGACGGGCACCCCGCACCGGACCTCTCCGCCCTCGGCTCGGATGCCGCGGAGGAGTCCATCGACCAGCGCGTGGGCATCCGCGACCCGCTCGTCGGGCAGGTACCACGCCGCTGCCAACCGGGTCCCCTCGAGAATGGGCGCCACCTCACCCGGCCGGTCGACGGCCTCGATGCGGACCCCCGCAGCACGGAGATGGGCCGCACCATCATGGAGATGATGCGGGTCCGTCGCGAGCCCGACCACGGCCCCCGTCACGCGGGACAACATGGCTCCTTCCAGGCTTCCCGTCGGCGCTTCCAGGAATGCATGCGTGCGAAGTGCGAGCGCCCGCTCGTGGGGGTCTTCGCCCAGTCGCCGGACCATGCCTGCATTCTGCGCACTCGCCTCCGCGCCGGGCTGCGCGCCCTGCTCCAGAACGAGCACGCGATGGTCCCGACTGAGATGCCACGCAACCGAGAGCCCCGCCAGCCCTCCCCCAACAACGATGACGTCTGGACGCAGGCTCATGGGCTTCCGTTCGTCAGCAGCAGTACGAGGACGTTCCCGGAGATTGCCGCAAGCGCGCCGTCGCAACCACCCCCGTCGAAGTACGCCAGCGTCCCACTCTCCTCATCATGCTCGGATTCGCCTGCGTAATCGAAGTAGGCATGGCTGTGCAGGAAGTCGGGGGTCGCCTGGCACCATGCCCACGGCGCATCGGTACGGGCCGCATCGTCCAGGGCCGCAAGAAAGGCCCTCGCGTCAGCCTGTGCATCTGCGGGCGTGCGTTGGACCGCCGTTCCATACCAGTCGCCGCCCACGTTGAGCATCCACTCCAGCCGCTGGAGCAGGGCTGCATCATCAATGTGTGTGATGCGCAGCCGCGCATCCGGCCGCACCGTCCGACCCGCAAGCGGCCGTCGCTGGCCGGGTCCGCCCGACCAGTAGTTGTGCCAGCCCCGTGCAGCATCCGCCCACCGCAGGCTGTCCTCGAACGCGGCGGAGTGCAGAAGAGACGCAAGCGCCAGTGCAAGATCTGCTTCCGCCGTCCCGTGCGCGAGCAGGAATGCGTTCGAGTTCAGCCGGGCATCGACGGCGTCCAGGAAGGCGCAGACGCCGGGGGCGGTCATCACGTGCTCGAGGCGATCCATGCCATCCTGTAGCCTGCCGTCCGTTGGTCGGAGCAGCGTCAGGGATTGTTGTTCCATGTGGACAACAGCATGCCGCCTGCGCATCCTGGATCCCATGCCACTCGCCCCTGCTGGCCACACCGAGCTCCACTTCCGCATGCACGGCTCAGGCGGGCCGCAGATCGTCCTGATCATGGGTTTCGGCGCGGGCGGAAACGAATGGGACGCTCTGGTCGATGCACTGTCGCACGACCATCAGGTCCTCTGCTTCGACCACGCGGGGCTTGGACGGAGTGGGCCTGTCGTCCGGCGGCTGGACATGGCGACGCTCGTGACGCAGGTGCTCGGCCTGATGGACCATGTCGGCTGGACCGACGCCCACATCGCGGGACTCTCCATGGGCGGCATGGTCGTCCAGCACATGGCGCTGGACCATCCCGAGCGGGTGCGAAGCGCAACCCTGATGGTGACCTCGGCGCACGGCCCCACGGCGCTCCGCTCCACCCGCGCAGCCTACCGGCAGCTGCCGAGGCTGGTGCTCGGAGACGAGGAAGTCCGGGCCCGCGCCATCGTGGGTCTCGTGCACGGACCCCTGGGCCGAGCACGCCTCGGCATGGATGCGCTGGTGGCACGACAGCGCTCGCTCGTGGGCTCCGTACCGTTCCGTGTTCTCCGTGAACACTGGGCAGCCATCCTCGGTCACGACACCCGAGCACAGCTGTCCGGTGTCGACATCCGTACACCGACGCTGATCATCGGAGCATCGGAGGACTCCGTCATTCCGCCATCTGAGACCGACCGGCTCGCCGCCCTGCTCCCCACCGCACGCCTTCGCTGGGTGGACGGTGCTGGCCACAATGTCCATCTTGACGGAACCGCAGAGGTCGCGCAGGCGCTCCGCCGGCTCATCCATTCCGTGGAGAGCCCCCGGGCGCAGGCCGGATGACGCCGCACCACCTCGGCAGATGCGCCCTTCAGGTCGCGACGAAGTTGACGAGACGACCCGGTACAAAGACCTTCTTGCGGATGGTCTTGCCCTCCAGGAACCGGGCGACATTCGGCAACGCCTGTGCGGCGACGAGGACGTCCTCCCTGCCTGCATCCCTGGCGATGTCGAGGGTACCGCGAACCTTGCCCATCACCTGGACCGCATACGTGACGCTGTCCTCCATGAGCGCACTGGGGTCGAAGGCAGGCCAGGGTGCATCCGAGATGCTCCCCGAATTGCCGAACCGACGCCAGAGTTCTTCGCCGAGATGGGGGGCGTAGACGCTCAGCACCTTCACGAACGCCTCGGAATCCTCCCGGTCGGGCACCCGCCCCTTCGCGGCATTGACGAACTCCATCATCTTCGACACCGGCGTGTTGAACTTCAGCTGCTCGATGCCGTCGGTCGCTTCCTTGATTGCGACATGCAAGGCCTTCTTCACGGGCCGGGATGAGGTTCCGAATGGCCGTGTGTCCCCGGAGTCTTCGTCCACGAACAGACGCCAGGCGCGGCTGAGGAATCGGAAGATGCCATCACAGCCGCTGGTCTGCCAGTCCTTCACCTGCTCCAACGGCCCCATGAACATCTCGTAGATGCGGAGGGTGTCGGCCCCGTATTGGGCGATGACGTCGAGAGGGTCGACAGCGTTGTTCAACGATTTCCCCATCTTTCCGAGCTTTCGCTCTACGGGGGCTCCAGAATCGATGACGTACCAGTCCGTCTCCACCACGTCTCCGGACCAGGCGGACTTGAGCGCCGTCAGCTGATCCTTGCGGCGTTCGCACGCCTCGGGCCGATGGTACTTCCCCGACGCATCCCGGTACGCCCAGGCGAGGATCATTCCCTGGTTGAAAAGCTTCTTGAAGGGTTCCTTCGAACTCACCAGCCCAGCGTCAAAGAACACCTTGTGCCAGAAGCGCGCATACAGCAGGTGGAGGACGGCGTGCTCCACCCCACCGATGTACAGGTCCACCGGGCCCCAGTACCTTTCTGCCTCGGCCGAGAACGGCAGTTCCGTGTTGTGGGGATCCATGTACCGCAGGTAGTACCAGCAGGACCCGGCCCACTGGGGCATGGTGTTCGTCTCTCGGAGTGCCCGCTCACCGCCCACTTCAGTGTGGAGCCAGTCCGTCGCACGCGCGAGCGGCGGTCGCCCGTCTTCTGTTGGCTTGTACTCGTCTACATGCGGCAACGCGACGGGCAGCTGCTCTGCCGGGACCGGGACGACAGAGCCATCCTCCTTGTGGACGAACGGGAAGGGCTCACCCCAATAGCGCTGGCGACTGAAGAGCCAATCGCGCAGCTTGAAGTTCACTTTTCTCGTCCCCTTTCCGTGCGCTTCCAGCCAGTCCGTTATCGCAGTTTTGAATGCTGCGACGCGCATCCCATCGTACTCGCCGGAGTTGATCGCCGGGCCGTCCCCGGTCCATGCCTCGGCCGCGAAGTCATGTCCCTCCGGCGCGCCGATGACGGGAAGAATCGGAAGCCCGAACTTCGTGGCGAAGGCGTGGTCCCGCTCATCATGGGCAGGCACCGCCATGATTGCGCCGGTGCCGTAGGTCACCAGCACGTAGTCCGCGACCCAGACGGGCACCTTCTGGCCGTTGACGGGATTGATGGCATGGGCACCCGTGAAGACGCCGGTCTTCTCCTTGTCTGCGTTGACCTGTCGGTCGAGATCCGAGCGGTTCCGCGCCTGGGCGACATAGGCATCGACCTCGTGCCGGCGTTCCGGGGTCGTGATGTCGGCGACGAGGTCGTGCTCGGGCGCAAGAACGCAGTACGTCGCACCGAAGAGCGTGTCGGGCCGGGTCGTGTAGACCACGAAATGCTGGTCATGGCCATCGATCCCGAACCGCACCTCCGCGCCTTCGGACCTGCCGATCCACTGGCGCTGCATCTCCAGGATGCCTTCCGGCCAGTCCAGGTCATCCAGGTCGTCGAGCAGTCGCTGGGCATACGCCGTGATCTTCAGCATCCACTGCTTCATCATCCGTCTCTCGACGGGATCTCCGGTCTCGACGTAGCGGCCGTCCACGACCTCTTCGTTCGCCAGCACGGTCCCTTGCGCGGGACACCAGTTGACCGGCACCTCCGCCAGATAGGCGAGTCCCTGTTCGTAGAGCTTCAGGAACAGCCACTGGGTCCAGCGGTAGTATTCAGGCTCGCAGGTCGACACCTCGCGCGACCAGTCGAAGCTGAAGCCGAGCCGTGTCAGCTGTGTGGTGAAGTTGGCGATCGCTTCGCGTGTGATCGTTGCTGGATGCTCACCGGTCCGCATTGCGGCGCGTTCCGCCGGCAACCCGAAGCTGTCGAATCCAATCGGGTTGAGTACGGAAAAGCCCTTCATCCGCTTGTACCGGGCGACGATATCGATCGCCGTGTAGGAGAGCGGATGTCCGACATGGAGGCCCCGTCCCGAAGGATACGGGAACATGCACAGGGCGTAGAACTTCGGCTTGTCTGGATCCTCGACGGCCTTGAAGGTGTCGTGATCCGACCAGTACTGCTGCCATCGCGGCTCGATCTCGGCAGGCGTGTAGCGGCTCATGGCGTCTCCGGCAGAGGCGCGAGCCTAACCGGACCGGTATGCGCTGGCAGAGTCGGCGCGCTCCCATGCTGGGGGTGGAGACCCGGAGCGGCGGGCAGGGGGTGCGTGACCGCTCCGGGAGGCAGGGTCCGAGAAGAATGAGGCTCAGCTGCGGCGGGCAGCGACCGCGGCATCGCGGGTGGGCAGCGTCGCGAGGGTCCGGAAGCTATGATCGACCTGGGCAATCTCTCGGTCTGACCACGGCAGCATCAAAAGCGTGATGGCGCCGGCGGCGAGTACGAGGCCCGAGACCGTGAGGGTCCAGATGAGGTCCGCCGTGATCGGATCCAGGCCAAGCAGCGACGTGAGGAGTTCGTTGAACATGGAGCCCTCCTGAACAGGCATACAGATCGTTACTGGACACGTGGGCAGAACGCAAGCCGATCATACGGTCATAATATGACCATTTTCGCCTGGTCCTTCTGGCTGCTTGACGAGTCAATCGCAATTCCATTCGGATCTTTCGCTGCGAGCTTGATCCCGTATTGGAAATTTCTTTGTTGTGGATCGACAACTGGCGGTGATCCTCGACTCTGATCGATCGACCCGAATGCGTCATGGATCCCACCGCCCGCCTCCGCACCTGCAGCAGACCGGGAGCCGGTGGATATTTCTTCGTGAGGGGCCGGATACTTGTCATTTTGTTCAGGATCGGAGCCACTGCGATCGCAGCCCCCCCGTGGCGGCCTGTTCCGTTGACCGTCTGGAGCAGGTGGTGTCTGGAGGCGCCCGAGGGGTGGCGTCCGGCGCGCGCCGGACGCGGGTAGCATGCCGCTCCGACCCAACAGACAAGGAGTCTCCGATGCGCGTGCTCGTGACCCGGACCATCGCCGATGAAGGCCTCACGCTTCTCCGGAATTCCGGCCTCGAAGTCGATCTGTGGGAATCTGACGAGCCGATGCCATTGGACGCACTCCGGGCTCGGGTCCGCCCGTGCGAGGGCATCCTGACCATGCTGACGGATCCCGTGGGCGCGCCGATTCTCGACGCAGGACCCGTGAAGGCGGTGGCCCAGCACGCCGTGGGCGTCGACAACATCGACCTCGCTGCATGCGCCGCCAGGGGCATCAGGGTCAGCCACACACCGGGTGTGCTCACCGATGCCACGGCGGACCTTGCGATGGCGCTGATGCTTGGGGTCGGCCGAAGGCTCCGGGAGGGTGATGCATTGGTCCGCAGCGGCGGATTCCAGGGGTGGGCACCCACGATGCTGCGCGGCCTCGACCTCGTGGGGTCGCGACTCGGCATCATCGGCTGGGGTCGCATCGGGCAGGCGGTCGCGCGCCGCGCCACCGCGTTCGGGATGGAGGTGGTTCACCACTCGCGTTCGTCCGGAATTCCCCTGCAAACCCTCCTCGCAACATCTGACGTCGTCAGCCTCCACTGTCCGCTGACGGCGCAGACCCATCACCTGCTCGACGCTACGGCGCTGGGCCGGATGAAACCCGGCGCCATCCTCATCAACACGGCGCGCGGACCCGTCATCGATGAGGCCGCACTCGTCGCGGCACTGGATGGCGGTCATCTCGCCGGCGCGGGACTCGATGTGTACGAAGCCGAACCCCGCGTCCATCCAGGCCTCATCGGACGGGAAGACGTGCTTCTCCTACCGCATCTGGGTTCTGCGACCTGGGGTACGCGACGCCGCATGGCCTGCATGGCTGCCCAGGATCTGATCGCAATGCTCCGAGGTGATTCTCCCGCCCACCCCGTACCGCTTCCGAACTGCCGGCCCTGACTGGACAACTGGCATCCTGTTCAGTAAGCAGGGATCGTATCCTGTCACACCATGACCGGATTCCAGGTGCCGCCATCATCCATCGGCGATACGCCTGCTTCTCCTTCTGCGAGGCCAAACCGCGACCATGGACGATTCCCGCCTCAACAAGTCCCAGAAGTTCG
>JAYYRS010000459.1:0-5748 GCA_036126975.1 Myxococcota bacterium | reverse complement strand
GCCTTCCATGGTTCAGAACCCCCGTCCCGTCTACATCCTGTCGGATGGCACCGGTGTCACCGCAGAAAAGGTGGTCCGCGCGGGCCTCAAACAGTTCACGGGGTACCACGTCCACCTGCAGGTGTTCTCGGAGGTCCAGTCCCGCGAAGAGCTCCTGGAGCTGGTGAAACGCGCGGCTCGAGCCGACGCCCTGATCGTGACGACGTTTGTGCAGGAAGACATGCGGCGTCAGTGTGAGGCGATCGCAGCGGAACAAGGCGTGGAGACGATGGACCTCCTGGCACCGCTCCTCCATCGTCTCGAGGGCTTCCTGCGCGCGCGGCCAGCCGAGGTGCCCGGCCGGCTCCACCAGGCAGACGAGGACTACTTCCGCCGCGTCGAGGCCGTCGAGTTCACGGTCAAGGCCGACGACGGGAAGGAGCCTCGACTGTTGCGCAAGGCCGACATCGTTCTCGTGGGCGTCTCGCGGACATCCAAGACGCCACTTTCCGTCTTCCTCGCGCACAAGGGCTTCAAGGTCTCCAACGTACCGGTCGTCCTCGACCGGCCGCTCCCCCCCGTGATCCACGAACTCGACCAGAAACGGATCTTCGGACTCACCGTGGACCCGGAGACCCTCGCCGACATCCGTCGGGAACGGCTCGCGACCATGCGCGTGATGGGCCGCAGCAACTACGGAGACATGGACTACATTCTCGCAGAGCTGGAGTGGTCGGAGGTCCTGTTCCGACAGAATCCCGGATGGCCGGTGATCGACGTGACCAAGCGCGCCGTAGAGGAGACCGCCTCCATCATCGTTCGCATCATGAGCGAGCGCGGCATGGGCCGAGACGTCGGCGAGGTCGGTCAGCTATGAGCGTTGCGCACTGCAGGATGCACCGCGGCAGACGCCACGGTAGACTGGGCCCTCTCCGCGGGGCTGTGCATTGATCGGAAGCGTCCTCGACAAGTACGAGGTCCTCCAGAAGATCGGCGAGGGCGGCATGGCAACGGTCTACCGGGGCCGCCACTCCACGCTCGGTCGGGACGTCGCGATCAAGGTGCTGCACCCGCACCTGTCCCGCTCTGAACGAAACCGGCGCCGGTTCGCCAGAGAGGCTCGCGCGATCGAGAACCTCGACCACGACAACATCCTCCGCATATTCGACTATTCCGGGACCGACGCAGAGGATTGCTACATCGTCACGGAATTCGTGGATGGCGAGACCCTCCAGACGCTGGTGGGCGAACACGGCCGGGTGCCCAGCGAAGTGGCCGCCATCATCGGTGCGCGGCTCGCCGAGGCCCTGGGCTACGCCCATGCCCTAGGAATCATCCATCGCGACCTGAAGCCCGAGAACGTCATGCTGCGGCGCGACGGCGCCGTAAAACTGATGGATTTCGGGATCGCGCGATTCCTCGACGAGGTGAACCTCACGGTGACCGGCGCTCTCGTTGGCTCGCCGGCGTACATGAGCCCCGAGCAGGCCATGGAGAAGGTCCTCGACAAGAGGTCCGACCTGTTCAGCCTCGGCACGCTCCTGTTCCATCTTGTCACGGGCCAGCTCCCGTTTTCCGGCTCGAACCCGAGCATCATCCTGCGGAACATCATCGAGGGAAATCGGCCCGAGGTGACGGAGCTGGCCCCAGACATCTCCGGTGCGCTCGCCGAGACGATCGAGCGGTTGATGCAGACCGACCCGGACGACCGGCTCTCCAGTTCCGAGGACGCCCGTGACGCACTGCTCCAGAGCGTCACGGAGACGGGTATCGAGCCGTCCATGCCGCATTGGGACCTCCGCGCATGGCTCGAAGACCCAAGGGGATACCAGGCCCGACTGGATTCCCACCTCTCCACCGCGCTCATGGAGCGAGGCAGAGGGAGGCTCGACAGCGGTGACCATCTGGGTGCCTTGCAGCTCTTCAATCGCCTGTTGTGCATCGACGAGGACAACAAGGAGGTGCTCGAACTCGTCCAGGGGATGCATTCCCTTGGCGCGCCACAGGAGCGACGCCCCCTCCGCGTCGCCGGCGCCCTTGGCGGCATGGCAGCTGCGGCGGTGCTGACCTTTGCGCTCTGGCCGTCCGTTCCGGCTCCAGCGCCGGCCCCGTCCATCACGTCCGAACCGCTACAGTTCTCCGAGACCCCCGTGCAGCCCGAAGAGAGCACCATCGCCCCGGAGATGGCCGCCTCGCCCGCGCCCGCGTCGACCCCTGCGCCCGTGGCATTGAAGGTCGCCAAGACCAGCAAGACGCCCGCACGGATCCAACCGGTTCGTCCGACGGCGCCAACGGCGCGTGTCGAGGTTCGCGCTCCGCCGATACCGGACACCGGGACGCTGCTGGTCGCTGTTCAGGGCGGCGCCTGGGCGGACATCGTCATCGACGGCGAGAAGCAGGGGCGGACGGGGGGTGGCGCGATCAACGTGACGCCCGGCAAGCATACGCTCGAGCTGCGGAACCCCCTCGCGATGCCCCACCGCCAGAGTTTCGAGATTGCTGCTGGAGAGCGACGGGAAGTCGTCGTGGATGGGCTCACGCCCAAGATGGTGGTCCAGTTCGCATCCGACCTCGCCGACGACTGCGTCGTCGTGCTGGATGGCCGTGCCATGGGGCGGGTCGCCGCCCTCGGGCGGAACATGGACGTCCCGGAGCCCTCCCGCGCCCATGCGATGGAGCTCAGCTGTCCTGAGGGGGGGCCCCGGGCCGTGTCGCTGCCCGCAGGTGCGCCGGGAAGCGTGGTCGAGGTCACCGCGCTACCCTGATCCGCATGTCGCGGTTCCCCACCCACCACCGGCAGCCTGCCAGATCGAAACGCCCTCCCGTTGGGCGTCTGCGAGCATGGCATGCGCTGTGCATGTCGGTGGGCATGGGTGGCTGCTACTTCTGGCCCCCCATCATCGAGGAGCCCCAGAACGTGCCGCCGACCATCACCGCATCCTACCCCGCCGCAGGGGACACATGGACCCTGGAACCGGGGCTGAACAAGGCGTTCGTCCTGGTCCAGGATCCAGATGCCGGGCATCCCGAACGGCTCGAATATTTCTGGACCATCGGCCGGTTCGGCGAGCAGGGCACGGCGGTGCCCATCACGGGCAACGAAGTGGGCAGCTGGCTGCACCTCCTCGCAGACGAGAAGTATGATGGCAACGTCCTCAGCGTTCGCGTGACGGACCCGAGCGGCGGCGCCGATGACATCAGCTGGGAGCTGACCGTTCCCGAGGAGTCGCCGTGACGAAACGCATCGTTCCACTTGCGGTAGGGCTCGCTGTCGGCTGTGCGGAGAGTGACATGCTGGCAAAGGCCAGCTTCGACACCGGCGCGGCGATGGACTGGGGAGAGGATGCCGAGACGGATGATTCCGGTCCAGCACGGTTGCGGGTCGACGTCGTGCCCAATGGCGACTCGGCCTACCTCCCCCAGAGCGTAGTCTTCGACCTCGCCACGCAGGACACCGCCACGCTGCTCTCGGACCTGGTCGTTCAGCTCGCCCCATCTCGTACGGTGGCGGGCCAGATCTCTGCATTCGAAGCGGCCCCCCATGACGATGTCAGCGTCCCGGGAACCCTTGCCGCACCATTCGTCGGCCGCATCAGCATGAGCGCAGCGTCCGGCCTCGCCCGGAGGAGCGTCGACACGCGCAACGGGGACTTCACCCTGCGGCTGCCCGCAGGCGACTACCGGTTGGCCGTCCTCCCGGCGGACTCCGAGATGCAGCCGTTCTACATCCTGGACCCCTACAGCCTGCAGCAGGACGACAGCGGATTCGAACTGTCGCTGGGCTTCGGAAGTCCCGTCTACGGCCGCGTCGTCCAGACAGACGGCACGCCCGCCCCCGGAATCACCGAGGTCTGGTTGGAGGACACCCGGACAGGACTCGCCGGCCCTCGCGTCGCCACCGATGGGGAGGGCAACTACGTGCTGCGCGCCTTCCCGGGGGCCTACCGGGTGGTGGCCGAGGGGAACGAGCGGTCGACGATTCCCCGGGTCGCGGCATCCGTGACGGTCGAGCAGGAGACCGCAACACGCGTCGACCTTGGGGTGGGGACGGTGGCTCCCGTGGAGGCCAGCGGCCGCGTGCTCGATGCGGACGGCAGCGGGCTGTACCAGGCGACCATCCGGTTCACGGCGATCGCCCTCGACGACGCCGAGGGAACGATGGTGGTGGAGGACGACACGGACTCGGATGGGGACTTCGAGCTCGATGTCCTTCCCGGGCTCTGGAAGGTCGAGATCATTCCGCCCTTCGACAGTGATGGCGAGCTCGCACCCGTCCGGCTCGACGATATCGGGGTCGACGCCGACGGCGTGGACCTCGGTGCCGTGTCGGTCCCGGAGAGGGTTCGCGTGACCGGCACGGTTGCGAGTCCAGGGGGAGATGCCATTGGCGCGGTCACCGTGGTCGCGCGCGAGGTGGGGTTCGACCATTACGTCTACACCGCCTTGACCGGCAACAACGGGGGATTCGAGCTGAACGTCCCCGACGTACCGCTCGAGGTTGCGTTCCTTCCCCCCGACGAGCGGCACACCGTGACCTGGATCGACTATCCACAGGGAATGTCGAGCCGGGAGCAGGTCACGCTCGCCAGCGGGCTGCCCGTCAGCGGGCGCATCCGTTCGTCGGGCGGCGGGGTGGGAGCCGCACTCGTCGAACTGATGGACGCCGATACCGGCCGCAGCTACGGAAGCGCCCTCACGGATGAAAACGGCAACTTCAACCTCCGAATCGCGATGGATGAGGGGGGAGGCTGGACCGAGACGGCCCCCGCAGACACGGGCTACTGAGCCCGGCCACACGCCAGCCGGGTCTGTTTGCCGCTCCGTGAGGGCGCGGCTACGCTCGGTGCCATGCGGGTCCTTCAGCGGTTCTTCCTGGGCAGTGTCATCGGGCTCGCCCCGACGGCGGCATCCGCACGCGCCCCCGCGGGGGTTGGCGCGGCGGATACGCCTCCCGCTGGAAATGCAGGGGAGCCGCCCGCAGGGACCGCCGAGCCCGCTCCAGGCCCGGTGGACGCCCTCAGCGAGGGCGCCGCCGCACCGGTCGTCGCTGTCACGCCCACCGCCCAGGCCCAGCTGGACGAGGCTGTCCGGCGGTACCAGTTCGGAGAGCGGGATGCGGCCCAGGGGATGTTCGCCGCGCTGGTGATCGACCCGGCTGCGCCATCACGGGTCCGGCAGTCGGCGCGGGTCTATCTGGGTGAACTGCTCTACGTGGCAGGCGACAAGGCCGAGGCGCGGAGATTCTTCGAGCAGGTGCTGCAGCGGGAACCCGCATTCGAGGTCGACCCGTTCCGCCATCCACCCGAGGTCGTCGGCTTCTTCAACTATGTCCGCGCCTACCACACGGCGCCTCCCGAGCCCGCGACAGAACCAGCGGTACCGCTGCCTCCGACCCTGGTACCCCCCTCCCCTCCGTCCGCGATGCTGGGGCACGGGGTCTACCACTTCCGTCACGGCAAACCGGGCCGCGGGATGCTCTACCTTGGCCTCCAAGGTGCATTCCTCGCAGTCGATGCAGTGCTCTGGGCGGGTCTGTTGCGCGACAGGAGCTACCTGGAGGGGGACGAAGCGGAGCGGGTTCGCCTGAACCGCAACCGCACACTTACCGGTGTCATGGCTGCAGGCTACTGGGGCACCTGGCTCACCTCCGCAGTAGACGCCAACATCCACTGGCGCCGCGTCGAAGGCCCGGCCCGTGCGCGGGCGACGTCGAGCACTGCGCTGCTGCTTCCGCCGGTCCAGGTCCGCGGCTCCTTCTGACGCCACGCG
>JAYYRS010000458.1:0-6329 GCA_036126975.1 Myxococcota bacterium | reverse complement strand
TTCGCGAGGCAGAGCAGGTCAGGACGGACCCCGACCTGCTCGAGCGCGAACATCGTGCCCGTCCGACCGAACCCGGTCGCGACCTCGTCCACGATGATTCGCGCTCCGGCGTCCCGGGCCATCCCAATCAGCCGGCGCAGGTAGCCGGCGCTGTGCATGCGCATCCCGGCGGCTCCCTGCACGAGCGGCTCCACGACGAGCGCCGCGAGGGTGTCGCCGTGTGCTGCGATGAGGGCCTCGGCCCGTTCAAGGCAGTCTGCCTCTGCTGCCGGGTCGGGTCTGTCGGGGCTGGGAATGCGAACGGCGTCGAAGAGCATCGGCTTGTAGATCGCGTGGAAGAGGTCGATTCCGCCGACGCTCACGCTTCCGAGCGTGTCTCCATGGTACGCATCCGAGAGCGCAGCGAAGCGCGTGCGTCGGGTCTCGCCCTGCTGCTGGCATGACTGGAAGGCCAGTTTCAGGGCGACCTCCACCGCCGTGCTCCCCGAATCGCTGTAGAACACCCGGGTCAGTCTCGGGGTGCTGCCCGGAATCCTGCCGACGAGTTCGACAAGCCTCTTCGCGAGGACGATGCTCGGCGTTCCGGCCTGTCCGAGCAGCGTGCTGTGGGCGACGCGATCAAGCTGCTCCCGGAGCGCGGCGACCATTGCCGGATGCCCGTGTCCATGGACATTGGTCCAGAGACTGGAGATCCCGTCGAGGTAGCGACGTCCGTGCACATCGATGAGGTGCACCCCTTCCGCGCGTTCGATGATGAGCGGCGCGCCCTCGGCCTCCCACTCGTCATGTTGGGTGAATGGATGCCACACGTGCGCGTGGTCCCAGGCGGCGAGGGTCTCGGGTGTGTGCTTGGGCGTGGACATGGCGAAAGGTCTATCGTGCGACGATGGCCCGCACCGCAATGCTCCTGTCCACGTGCAATGGTCTCGAGGACGTCGTGTTGCACGAGTTGCAGGATGTCGTGCCGGCCAGGGCGGGCATCGAGGTGCGGCCCGGGCAGGTCCATGCATGGGTGGATGCACCGGCGGATGTCGCGGTGGCGGCTGCAATGGGGCTGCGCACCGTCCACCATGTCCAGCAGGTCATCGGCGAGATTTCGCTTCGGGGGGCCGAACCGCTGCGGGACCTGCGTGCGGCGGTGGCCGGGCTGGTCATTCCCGGTCTCTCGGAGGCGATGAGCTTCGGGGTTCGCTGCCGCCGGGTCGGCACCCATGAGTTCACCAGCATGGATGCCGAGCGGGCTGCGGGCGCAGGGGTCCGCGATCAGTCACCCGTGCCCGTGGACCTCGATGCACCGGCGCTCGACGTGCGGCTCGACATCCATGATGCCCGGTGTCTGGTCATGGTGCGGCACAGCCGCCGCTCACGGAGCCGGCGCCATGAACAGGTGGTGTTCCAGAAGGCGGCTGCACAGCCCGCGATCGCGGCAGCGATGGTCCAGCTGCTCGGTCGGGAACTGGGAGGCGCGCCCCAGCGGGTGCTTGATCCGTTCTGCGGTGGAGGGACGCTGCTGCTGGAGGCCGGCCACGCATGGCCGCACGCGACACTGCTCGGGTCGGACATCGAGCCGACGCTGTCGGCGGGCACCCGGGACAACGTCGCGGATTCGCTCCACCGGGACATCGAGGTGCGAACCGGGGATGCCGGCGACCTGGTGGCCTTGTGGGGAGATCGCGCGCCGCTGGACGCGGTGCTGGCCAATCCTCCCTTTGGACGACAGCTCGCCAGAGGAGTCGACCTCCATGGTCTCTACGGGCGATTCTTCGCAGGCCTCGAGCAGTTGCTGCGTCCCGGTGGACTGGCAGCGGTGCTCGTCTGGAAGCGCAGGACGTTCGTGGGAGCGATGGGGCGCGGGCCTTCCCTCACGCGGGTCCACGCCCGGGTCGTGGAGGCCGGGGGACTCTGGGTCGGCATCGAGGTGATCCGGAAGCGGACACGGCACGAATCGCGGTGACGTACTCGCCGGGCGGACCTACCGGCGCGGGCCCGGCTTGTCGAAGACGAGCCCAGCCCTCGTGAGGGCGGCGACCACCGTGTCGGCCGCTGTCTCGAGGTCGGTCGAGCCGAGGTCGACCGTGACGGCAGGGTCGACCGGCCGTTCGAACTCGGGCGTTCCGTTGCTGTATCGACCGCGGTTGTCCCGGGCCGCGCAGACGTCTGCGGCCGTGTCCACGAACACCTCGAGGAAGGCGTCCCCGGGCGCATGCGCAGCGGACTCGCGCTGGCGTGCGTGGGGCGAATCGACCGCGACGATGGCGACCAGCCCAGCGTCCGCCATCCGATGGGCCACGGCTGCCGCAACGCTGGTTCCCGCACACACGCCGTCGGCGTAGCGGGGGTCGTCGGCATCGAGCACGGCGCCGGACCATCCCTTGTCCCAGAGGCGCCGCTCCAGGGCGTAGGCGAGTGAGCTCCGTCCCGATGCGGGGCGCCCCGTCAGCCACACCACTCCCCCGTGCTGCTTGAGGCGAGACGCCCGCTCGGTGGGGGACACCTGAGACTCGGCGCCGAGCTCGACGCCGGCCTTGAGTGCCGCAGGGTCGTCCGGCTCGCGGATCATCGCGGCGCCGACCGTCGTGTTGGTCATCGAGTCGATGATGACGAAGGCGCCTGTGCTGCGATTCGCCCGATAGGGGTCGAACACCAGGGGGCGGTGCGCCGTGAAGCGGACGACGCCGATGTCGTTCAGCTTGAGCGTCTCGGCAGAGTCGTCCTGCTCCAGGGTGTCCAGGTCGAGCCGCCAGGCCACCTCATCGACGTTGACCCGGACGTACCGCGTGGTGTGCTTGATGAGGTAGGAACGGCCCGGGTCCAGGGGGGTCTCGTCCATCCACACGACGGTCGCGTCGACGTGGCGACCCACGTAGGGTGCATCGTCTTCATGCACCAGGAGGTCCCCGCGAGAGATGTCGATCTCGTCGGCCAGGCGGAGGGTCACGGACTGCGGCGCGAACGCCTCGTCCTGGTCCCCCTCCCACATGTCGATGTGGGTCACGGTGCTGGTCTTGCCAGAGGGGAGGACCTTGACCCGGTCGCCCTTCGTGACGACGCCGCTGGCGACCTGGCCGGCGAAGCCGCGATAATCGAGGTTTGGCCGGATCACCGTCTGGACCGGGTAGCGGAAGTCGCGCAGGTTGATGTCGTCCGCGATCGGCACCGTCTCGAGGAACTCCAGTACGGTCGGCCCGTCGTACCAGGGGGTGCGTGCTGGATTCCGCTCGACGATGTTGACCCCCATCAGTGCGCTGATGGGAAGGAAGTCGACCGACTTGAAGTCCAGGGTGTCGCTGAATCCCTTGAAGTCCGCGCAGATCGTGTCGAAGATGTCCTTGTCGTAGTCGACCAGGTCCATCTTGTTGACGCACACCAGCAGGTGCGGGATGCCAAGGAGGCTGCCGATCATCGCGTGGCGGCGCGACTGCTGAAGCACGCCCAGGCGCGCGTCGATCAGGATGAGCGCGACGTTGGCCGTCGACGCCCCCGTCGCCATGTTCCGGGTGTACTGGATGTGTCCTGGGGTGTCGGCGATGATGAACTTCCGGATCGGCGTATGGAAGTATCGGTAGGCGACATCGATCGTGATTCCCTGCTCCCGTTCGGCGCGCAGGCCGTCGGTGATTCGAGCGAAGTCGATGGCAGTCTCCCCGGTGTCCGTGGTCCGGGTCGCGTCCTTGAGCTGGTCTTCGTAGACGCCCTTCGTGTCATGAAGGAGGCGGCCGATGAGGGTCGACTTGCCGTCGTCGACCGAGCCGACCGTCACGAAGCGAAGCAGCTCCTTGTTCTGGTTGCGCTCGATGAAACCGAGGATGTCGGTCTCGATCAGGGCGTTCTCGTCGATGCGTTCCATCTTGGACATCCTAGAAGTACCCCTCGCGCTTCTTCTGCTCCATCGAACCGTCCTCGTCGTAGTCGATGAGGCGGCCTTCCCGCTCGCTGTTCCGCGCGAGCATCATCTCCTGGATGATCTCGGGCACGGTGGTCGCAGAGCTCTCGACCGCACCGGAGAGCGGGTAGCACCCCAGGGTCCGGAACCGGACGACTCGCTGCTGGACTCGCTCGTCGAGGTCCGGCCGGTGCTTGAGCATGCGGTCGTCATCGACAAGGATGAGGGTTCCGTTCATGTCCACCACCGGGCGCTCTGCCGCGAAGTAGAGAGGTACGACCGGGATGCTCTCGAGGTAGACGTACAGCCAGATGTCGAGCTCCGTCCAGTTGGACAGCGGGAAGACCCGGATGCTCTCGCCCTGGCGGATGCGGCCGTTGTAGGTGTTCCAGAGCTCGGGGCGCTGGTTCTTCGGGTCCCACTGGTGGTACCGGTCGCGGAAGGAATAGATCCGCTCCTTCGCGCGGGACTTCTCCTCCTCCCTTCGGGCCCCGCCAAACGCGGCGTCGTACTTGTACTTGTTGAGCACCTGGAGCAGGCCCTGGGTCTTCATCACGTTCGTGTGGGTCTGGGACCCGGAGTCGAACGGGTTGATGCCGGCGGCCACGCCCTCCTGGTTGATGTGCGTCCGGTACTCGACGCCGGTCTCGGCGACGAATTCGTCCCGGAACCGGTACATGTCCTGGAACTTCCAGGTCGTATCCACGTGCTGGAAGGGAAACGGGGGCTTCCCGGGGGCGAAGGCCTTGAGCGCGAGCCGCGCCATGACCGATGAGTCCTTGCCGATGCTGTAGAGCATCACGGGGTTGTCGAACTCGGCGGCGACTTCCCTGATGATGTGGATGCTCTCCGCCTCGAGCGCGCGCAGGTGGGTCAGCGTGCGGGGACTCAGCAGGGGCTTGTCGGTCACGTCCCGCTCCTTCTGGGGGCTTCCGGAGGGCATCCGGGCCCGGGTCGCCCCCCGTTAACCGGCCGCGCGTCAAGCGCCCTCCCGAGCCCGCTGCGGGGCTCTGCGGGTGATAGGATCGGGCTTCCGGAGGGCGCCTTGGCCGCCACGAGCGCTGGGAGGAGACCGACGCGGGAGACGATTCGGGTGGGACTTGTGGGAGTCCTGCTCGTCGTGGGGCTTCTCGGAATGGTCTTCGGCATCGCCCGCGTGCGCTCCCTCGCCCACGGGCGGGTTCTGCAGACCAACGCCCGGGCCGCTGGTTCGACGGCGCGCGCGCTCGCGGGAGGTGCGCGTGCGGAAGCTGTCATCGCAGCATGGGAGCAGTCGGGCTCTGCAGAGCAGCTGGTCCTTGTCGACCCCGTGGGTGTGGTGACCCACTGGGGTGGCGCGTCGGGCACGGTCGGGGTGCCGCTGGTGGGGGAGCTCCAGCCTTTCGGACAGAGCAGGTCCAGCGAGATCGGCTCTGTGCTGGTTCCCGGTCGCGGCGCCGTGGGCGAGTGGTCCCAGGCCGACGGCAGGGCGCTGGCGGCCACGGCGCCCATTGGAGCGGACGGCGGCTGGGTCGTGGTGGCCACCCCGGTCCGGCGCGTCGCGGCGCTTCTCGTGCCGGCCATCCCCGGTGCAGTGTTGGTGCTGCTGGGATTGGTCGGTGCGGTGACGATGCTGGGCGCATCGCTGCGAGACGCCCGCTCCGCGCGGGACCTGGCGGGCGCGGTCCGGACGGCCCGCACTGCCGAGCGGAACCGGCTCCAGCGGGTGACGCGCGATCTGCCCGCGCTGCTTTTCGAGCGGATGAGCTTTCCGGAGGGAGGCGGTGCATTCACCTGGGTCTCTCCGAACAGCGTGGAGATCCTGGAGACGGACGCAACCGACCTCGTGGTCCACCCCGAGCTGCTGCTCGGATACGTGCTTCCGGCGGACATCGCCGGGCTTCGGGCTGCGATGGGCGCCGCGGAAGACCCTTCCTCGCATGTGCTGCGCTGGGAGGGGCGGATGCAGCTGCCATCGGGGCGGCTGCGCTGGTTCCGGGCCCAGGCCCGGCGGGTGGATGCCTCCGAACTCGGCGCCCGGTGGTGTGGATTCCTGGTCGACATCACGGACGAGCGTTCGCTGGAGGCGCAGCTCAAGCAGCGGGGGCGTCTCGCGACGGTCGGCCAGCTTGCGGCCGGTGTCGCGCACGAGATCAACAATCCGCTCAGCTATGTGATCGGCAACACCCGATTCGTGCTGGAGGCTGCAGACGCCGGGGAGATCAGCATCCCGGAGGATTTCCGTCTCGCCCTCGGGGATGCCGCCGATGGGGGAGAGCGCGTGGCGCGCATCGTGCAGGACCTCCGCACGCTGGCGCGCGGGGGAGAGATCGGAGAGGAACCCGGACCGGTGGACCTCGAGGAGGTGCTGCGGACGGCGGCCCGGCAGGTCGAGATGGACCTGCGTTTTCGCGCCCGGCTTGCGTGGGAGGTCCCGGAATCCCTGCCATTGGTGCATGGACACGAT
>JAYYRS010000457.1:0-3569 GCA_036126975.1 Myxococcota bacterium | reverse complement strand
GTGGGCACGTACCGGGAATCCGAATGACCCGGGCCCGTATCCCGTGGCATGCGTCCTCCGGGCAGACATCCTCCGTTCGACGGCACCCACCGCAGCATCCGGACGTCCGACCCTGGCCTCCTTCCGCCGGGCGTGGGCTATCGTAGACTGGGTCATCGGCGGCGCCCCCGACCCGTTCTGCTCCCCTGGAGGCCGCGTGTACCTGTCCCTGATGGTGATGTTCCCGCTGCTCGGCTGCTCCCCCTCCTCCGAGCCTCGCGGACCGGCAGGCCTGGCAGACCCTCCCACGGAGACGGGCGACCCCGGCGGCAATGGGGACGGTCCGGACACCGATGGTGGCGACACGGGCGCCGATGATACGGGCGCTGGAGATACGGACGCCGAGCCCCCGGTCCAGCTGTCCGTGGTCTTCGAGGCGGACCTCGACCGCACTGCAGAGAATCCCCTCCGCGGTTTCTACACCAACTACGCGTGGGGCGAGCCCGTCTCGCCGTTCCCCGACAGCCTCGAGTTCGCGTACATCCCGCTGAGCGAGCTCATGAGCGGACCCTCGGAGTTCACCTTCGGCACGGGTCTCGAGCCGAGACTCCTTGCGGCAGAGGCCCGCGGACACCAGCTCATCCTCCGGCCGTACATCGACTACCCGGCACACCCTTCCGGACTGCCCGACTTCCTGGCGGACACGGTCGCGGTCCAGGCCTATGCGGACCACGGGGGCGGGCTGTCCCCCGACTACAGCGATCCAGCCCTCCGGGAAGCGATGCTCGCCTTCATCGATGCGCTGGGTGCGGCGTACGACGGCGACCCTCGGCTCGCGCTCATCCAGGTGGGGCTGCTGGGTTTCTGGGGGGAGTGGCACACCTGGCCCCACACCGAGTGGTTTCCGGAATCGGAGTTCCAGGCTGCGGTCCTCCAGGCCTACGTCGCGGCATTCGAGGAGACCCTCCTCCAGGTCCGGTACCCGGTGGCCGGCAGCCCCGACCTCCGGATCGGATTCCATGACGACTCATTCGCCTACTCGACGATCGGCGACACCACGTGGTTCTTCCATCCGCAGCTCGAGGCTGCGGGTGCGACCGAGCGGTGGCGGACCGTGCCGATTGGCGGGGAGGTCCGGCCCGAGCTCCAGTGGTGGATCTTCGAGGACGGCTACACGACCGATGACCCCAACCGGCAGGATTTCGACGCCTGTGTGGACGCAACCCACGCATCGATGCTGCTCAACTTTGCCGCCTTCGGAGGGGGCTTCGAGACCGCAGCCGAGCAGGCACGGGGCGAGGCCGCGGCGCTCTCCCTGGGCTACTCGCTGCGCCTCGACCAGGTCGACGTCGCGGACGGTCTCCTGGCGGCGCGCATCGAAAATCAGGGCGTGGCACCCTTCTACTACCCACTGCGGCTGCGGGTGACCGACGCGGAGGGCGCGATGGCGGAGGCGACCATGCCCCCGCTGGTGACCGATGACGGCCCGACCGACATCATGGTGGACGTGACCGGCTTGCGCCGCCCGACAGACGAGGCCCCCTGGACGCTCGGACTCCACTCCGACCACGTGCTGCCGAGCCAGACCATCCGTCTCGCCAGCGCCCCCGGCACCGACCTGGTCCGGGTCGAGTAGCAGCCGACGTCGTCCATTTCTGGAACCACCGAGACGAAGCGTCAGGTGGCCGCGGCCGCGTAGGCTTCGGGCGTCATCGCGGGTTCTGCCAGCCTGCATAGGGTCCGATAGTGCGAGGCGATGGCGGCCCGGAGGGTCGCATGCTCGAAATACGGAACCCCATGGGCCCGCGCGACCCGCTTCACGATCGGGCTCAGCGCTGCATAGTGGATGCTGCAGATGTTGGGGAACAGGTGGTGCTCGATCTGGTAGTTCAGCCCACCGATGAACCAGGACAGCAGCCGGTTCCGCTTCGCGAAGTTGGCCGTGGTCCTCAGCTGGTGGACCATCCAGGCGTCTTCCATCTGCTCGTCTCCCTTGGTCGCGTAGTGCGATGGTCCCTCCACCACATGCGCGAGCTGAAACACCACCGTGAGGAGGAAGCCTGCCGTGAAGTGGAAGCTGAGGAACCCGAGGGTGAACTGCCACCACGTCAGATCCAGCAGCCAGAGCGGCAACACGATGGTGTTGCAGTAGTAGAGCAGCTTCATGGCGAACATGAGCGCGACCTGCCCCGGCTTGTGCCGGATCTCCCGGTACGGCCCCATGCTGCGCCGGAAGATGTTGATGTAGTCCTTGACCAGGACCCAGTGGAGCGTCGCAAAACTGTACGCCCCAAAAGCGTACAACCGCTGACACCGCTGCATGGCGTGGTGTCGGGACCCCGGCGACAGTCGGAGGAGGACCGACACGTCCAGGTCGACATCCGCGCCCTGGATGTTCGTGTAGGTGTGGTGCATCACGTTGTGGCGGAGCTTCCACACGTAGCTGCTTGCCCCCATCAGATCGAGCACGAGGCCCAAGGACCCATTGACCCGGCGGCTCGCGGAGTACGAGCCGTGCAGCGCGTCGTGCGTCACGGGGAATCCGACGCCCGCGACACCCATTCCCATCAGGATTGCCAGCCCCCACATCGACAGCAACGAGCACTGGTTGCTCATGATGAGCAGATAGGGAACGAAGAGCAGCGACAACATCACCACCGTCTTCCGCTTCATCGCGCCGTTCGCCCGCCGCGAGATCTGGTTCTCCTCGAAGTAGGCGTTGACTTCGCGCTTCAATGCGCGCACGAAGTCCCGGTCGGGACCGTTCGAAAACTTGAGCCCGATGGACTTCATGCGCCTCCCCTTTGCGCCCGGGTAGCGCGCGGCCGTCAATGATCCGGGATTATTCGATCCTGATCGACATTCCTGTTCCGTGGAAACCGGGTGGCGCGCCCCCATCGCGCGGGGCGAACGCCCCCGCCACGACCACCGGACGGCGCAAGGCGGTACATTGACGAGAGGTGCGGTCCGGAGCGGACCGACCCGGGAAGCACTGGATGCCGTACGAGACCGCGCGCCTGCTGGTACTGGCCATCATGGGTGGCTTCGCCGTGCTCGAGCTGGTCCGCGGCAGCTTCTGGCACCGCGGCATCGCGACCCGCCGGGATGCACTCCTGGACGCCGCATCCATGCTCACGCTGCCGGTACTGGTGTTCCCCGCGGTGCTCGCGGTCGCGCCGCACATCGCAGAGGCCATCCGGCCCGACTCGGAAGGCTGGCTGTCCCACCTCCCGGGCTGGGCCATGTTCGGGCTCCTCCTCATCGGCGACGACCTCACCCAGTACTGGTGGCACCGCATGTCCCATCGGTGGCTCTGGCTGTTCCCGCTCCATCGCGCCCACCACTCCGCGCCCTACATGTCCGTCCGCGTCGTGTATCGGAACAACATCGTCTACTACCTGCTGATGCCCGGGATCTGGATCTCCGCCCTGCTGCTGTACTGGGGCTTCGGGTCCATCTATGGGACCTACCTCGTGCTCAAGATGGCCGTCATCATCAGCGCCCACTCGGACCAGCCCTGGGACGCCGCCCTCTATCGCCGCGCACCCCGATTGATGTGGTTCGTGGAGCGTCGTGTAGGGAAAGAGTGT
>JAYYRS010000456.1:0-7987 GCA_036126975.1 Myxococcota bacterium | reverse complement strand
GCCGGCGTTGTTCGCCTGCGTCCACGTCTTGCCGTTGATCGTGAGCTCGAATCCGGGGGCGGTGGCCATCGCGGGACCTCAGCGGTTTCCAGGGATCGCGATCTGCGTTCCCGGGGGGACGTTCAGCGCATCATCGATGTTGTTCGCGTCACAGATGGCCTGGGTCGTGGTCCCCATCCGCAACGCAATCGCGGACACCGTCTCTCCCGGGGCGACGGTCACCATCTTCAGCGGGGAGGAGCTGTAGAAGCTGCCGCCGGATCCATCGCCCCAGCGCGCATTGAACTCCTCCCGCCGCGCGTCCGCCGCCGAAGGGTCCGCGGCCTCCGGAGGGAACTCCTTGAGCTTCAGCGACACCTTCGCCCGCACCGGCGTGCCGTCCCGGCTGAACATCATGAAGGAGGTGGAGACCGACTCGATGACCGACAGCATGTTGTGGGATCCCCACTGGAACCACACCCGCGCGGGCCGACGCTTGTCCGAGTCCGACGCCTCGCCATCATCGGGCTTGTAGCTTGGATTGAGGAGATGCAGGAGCTTGTCTACCCACGACGTCCGGACGTCGGACCCATCGTGGGTGGTGTCGAACATGAGCTCCATGCTCACGGTCGCGAGTGCGGTCCCGCCGTACTCCAGTGTCGGCGCGTTGCCGGGCTGGGGCTTCTCGTCCCACTTCGCCGACCGCTCGAGGTTGAAGGAGAGCGGGTTGTACTGCACCTCGAACCAGGCACCGGTCTCCTCGTTGAAGAACCACGCCTTGTCGACGCTACCACCAGAAGCCACGCTCATCGGAGTCCTCCTGACGCCGCTCACGGCGCTGATCGAGTTCGCGGGTCGCCGCCTCGACGACCTGTCGGGTCAGGGCGTCGATGTCCATCGAGGACTCCTGCCCGCCATCTGCAGACTGCGGGGAGGAGTGGCCCTCGCCGCGCGCAGCCGCGCTGTCTTCTGCCATCCGGACCTGCCGCCGGGCTGCGCTGCGGTCGCCGCGTCCCTCCGCGAGGTCGATCAGCGACTGGAGCTTCTTTGCCAGCTTCATCACCCGGTCGTCGCCCACCCCGCCGCCCCGGCGTGCCGAGCTCCCTCGGCGCAACCCGGTGAAACCCTGCACGACCCGGGCCGTGGACCGCGGGGCTTCGGCGCGTCGTCCGGTCTTCCGGGCTGCGCTGGTGCGCGCTGCCACCTCGGAGCGGATCGCCTCCGACACCTCTTCCCGGGCGACCGTCTTGATCTTCTCGATGACCTCGAGCGCGGGCTTGGGCAGCGTGGATGCCGTGGTCCCGCCCGCGTCGCCCTTCTCCATGATGACGCGGACGACCTGTTCTGGATCTCTCGCGCGCGCCAGCGCGCTGACGAGGTCGCCGCCGCTGCCGCGGACCAGTGGCACACCGTTCGCCCGGCGGGCCCAGACCGGCAGATGGGGCTCCTGGGAGCGCGACTCAACCGCGTCCAGCGTGTCCGTCAGTGCCGCCTGGGGCCGCGCCCAACCGTTCACGACCGGCGCGCCGGTCGTCGGGTCGCGCCCGGAGGTGTCCGCGATGCGACCCGGGTCTGCTGCAGTGGGGACCACGAATCCGCCAGCGACAGCCGCCGGCCGGCGCGCGGGGTTGGCGGGAAGATAGCGGCCGTCGGCGGTCCGCATGAGGTGCCGGCCGAGCCGTGCCGGCTGCGCCGAACGGTCACCCGCCGTCGCAAGCCGACCCACCGCGACCCGAGACCTCGTACCGCCAATCACCGGCGCCGCTGCTTCGGACCATCCGACCGCGGTGGGGGCGACGGCGCGCCGACGTGCAGGGGAGAGCCCGGCAAGGGTGCGGTCATCGAGCCAGTCGAGCGGCCGCCCCGCCGGTCGCGTGGACCGCTCGGTCGGTCGCGTGGACCGCTCGGTCGGTTCCCCACGTGCCGGGGCCGCCTCCCCAGACTCCGCTTCCCGGGTCGATGGACCGTCTGCCATCACCTGGTCGGGTGCCCAGAGCTGGGACCGCCGAACCGCTCCACGTTCCGCGGCGTCGACGGTATCTGCAGGACCCGGGGACTGCGACGTGTCGGACCCGACATCCACCGCGGTGACTCGCTGAGCGGCCCTGACGGCTCGGGCGGCCGTCGCGCCTGCAACCAGCCACGCATCTCCTCTCGATTCTGGGTCCTCGGTTCCCGACCGCATCACCCCGAGCTGCCGCGCCAGGGATGGGTTGAGCCGCACCGTATCGGCGACCCGCGGCCGGGCGTGGGCGACCGGGTTGGGCCGTGCATGGCGCGACGCTGGTCCTGCGTCTGCCCGGGGAGCGAACGCTCGGCGCGCGCTGCGGCCGACGAGCGGAGATGCGACGGGGCGGCGCGCTGCATGCTCGCTCCCGCGCATCGACCTGTCTGGGTCCGCCGCGGCCACGAGTGCGGGTCGGAGCGTGGTGCTCGTCCGGGAGAAATCCTCGTCCCGCTGTTTCCGCCGTGGAGCGGCATCGGGCGCCGGGGCCCCTGCGGGGCGGCGGGACGGTGCGGCAGAGGTCGCCGCGATCGCCGCAGCGCGAAGTCGCGCCTCTGCGTTGCGCGCCGGCGTGGTCGTTGCGTCGCGGCCCCCCCGCATCACCCGGGTGGTGGAGGTGGGCAGCTCGTTCTTGCTCCAGCCGGAGACGACCTTGGTTCCCGTCGACCCACCGGATGCAGGGGTCGGAGGTCCCGTCTCCCCGGCATCCGTCTCTTCCACCGCCGTCCGCTCGGATGCCACCACGACGGCCGCCGGTGCAAACACGCCCTGGCTCGAACGTGCCACCGAAAGCCGGCGCGCTGCAGGGGGGGCCGCACGCTCGAATCCAGCGTCCAGCCAGCTCTCTTCCGGGACCCTGGCGTCCATTCGACGCCGCAGTGCAGGCAGAGGCCGCGGGACCACGGACCCCGCGTCCGGCGTCGCGACCTCCGTGCGCCCGATCGCGCGAGCGACCGGTGCCATGCCGCGGGATGCCGAGTCCAACGAACTGCCGACCGGCCGACCCAGGGGCTGCGACCCCTGCGGCGCGCGTCCGCGATCGAGGGCGCGCGCAGTGGGTATGAGCCGATGCCGCATCTGGGCATCCCGATCGCCGGACCGGCTCCCGTCGGAGATGACGAGACCCGACTGCGGCCGCGCGGGGAGGGACGTGCGCGCAATCGCCCGAGCGGTCGACGCCTCGGCCATCGGCGCGACGCCCTCCGCCCGCGCGGCGGCGGCCGACGGACCCATCCGTATGACCCGCGCCGGTGTCCAGGTGTTGCGCACCGGTGACCGGGAGACCGGCGCCCTCTCGTCCGAATCGCCGACCGGTGCGATGGATGGACGCGCCAGGACGGACGCGCTGGGCGAACCCCACAAGGCACGCTGGGCGCCGCGCGCCGGCTGCCCGGCATCCGGGAGTCGCGACGCAGCGAGCGTCAGCGGGGAAGCTGCCGCGTCCGGCAGGTCTCGCTCGAGTCGAGAAGCGGCCAGGCGGGCGACAGGCCCGAGGACCCGCTGGGCGCGCCATCGGACCGCTCTCCGCCGCTTCCGTATGCTGGCGGCGTCGGTCTCTGCCGCGGGGCCAGCCGCCGGCGTGCTGCGGGAGGGCACCGGGGCCGAGTCGCGAAGGCGCGTTCCCGGGGTGGGGAGGCGTGCGGGAGCACGCCCTGCGTTGCGGTCGGAATCCGACGGCGCGCTCGCAGGCCGGCCTGCCTCGCCGACAGAGGCCGCGCGGGCAATGGGGAGCGGTTGCACATCGATTGCTGCGCTCCGCTGTACCAGCCGATCGAGAGGGCGTGCCTGGCGCGGCGTGGCCTGCGCCAGCCCCGGGCGCAGGCCCGGCGACAGCCTGCGCGCGGCAGGAGCGTGCTCCGGCACACCCCTGAGCATGGGGGCACCGGTGGCGCTGGCGCCCAGCTGGCGATGGGTACCGCCAAACACCCGCGCCGGTGTCGACTCGTAGCTCAACCAGGGACTGGCCACCGGCTTCATGGTGGAGCCGCGGGTCCGCCCCTGCGGCGCCCCCGCCGACGCCTCCTGCTCTCCGCCATCCTCGGCCGCCGCATGCTGGGGCACGACGAGGTCGCTGTCGCCCAGCGGGCCGATGCCCGTCCAGGCGCTGAAGGGCCGGATGCCGCCCCCCGAGCGCCGCAGCGCCGAAAGCGTGCGTCTCTTGCGTGGCCCCGCTGCCCCGGCTGCGCGCGCGAAGCGTGCCTCGCGGCGCTCTGCGAGCATGGCCATGTGCTCGAGGAACGCCGACGAGCTCAGGTACACCATCCCAAACTCGCGTCCGGCGCCCCCAACAGGGGTGTCGAGCATCCATGGACTCTTCAGCCCGAACCGGGCGTAGAACGACGCACTCGGACCGACCCGGCGCTCCTGGCGCCCGCGCGCACCCAGCCGCTCCCCGAGGGACTCTCCGGGGACGCGATGCGGGGTGCTGTGCTCTTCGACGGTCATGGGGTCGCTCTTTCTCCGATTCTACTTCCGGTGGATGGTTGTGCCCGAGCGGGCATGCCCTCCCGCGCCGATGCGCCCGGACGGCGTGGATCAGCTGACGTAGATTCCGTGGTGCGCAAGCTCGACCATTTCGATGGCGAGTTCCGCGCTCGAGGACGAGAGGCTCGGTCCTTCCCACGAGACCGGCCACGCGTCGACGAAGTTGTATCGACGAACGACCTCCATCTGGTTGTTCTTGATGACGATGGAACCGTTGCGGCGGCTGCCCCGACCGAACTCGTCCTGCTGGATCTCGTCCCGCCACTTCAGCAACGACACGTCGTTCGTGACCCCGTACCGGAGGACCAGGTTGTCCCAACGAGACTGCCCGGGGAGCTTGTGCACCCGGCCATTCATTCCGCCTTCCTGCAACTCGAAGATGTCGGTGTTGGACTTCAACCCCGAGCACTCGAGGAACTGGGCGATCTCGATCCCGTCGATCTCGAGCGCAAAGATGTAGTTGCCCTCTGGATCGGACAGGTTCGATCCGCCGCCGTTCTGCCACGCCACCGTGGCGGCGTTGCTCCGCGCGCCAAGCGCATTCGCAGCGTCCAGGTTCGGCTGACCACCCGGACGCCCCTTGCCTGCGCCGACCCAGCTGCTGCGGGACGTGATGGTGGGCTGACCGCCGGCGCGACCGCCGCCACGACCGGCTCCCCCGGTGAACGATAGGGTTGGCTGGCTGCCTGGACGTCCGCCGCCTCTTCCACGCCACGAAGCCATCAGAATCCTCCTGCAGTCGAGTCATCGCCGATGCGCAGGTCGACGAGGATGTGCTCGACGGTTCCCACCGGCCGCATGCCAATGCGGACATTGACCTGGCCGGCGTCCCGAAGTGCGGGGACGTTGGTCTCCGCATTGCACTGCGCATAATAGTCGTCTCCGGCGACGCTGCCGGAAAGCATGCCTGCCCCGGCGAACTCGCCGAGACGAAACAGAACATCCCGCTCAAGGACATCCCAGAGATGGGGATTGTTCGTCTCGAACACGGCCCACTCCGAGTCGCGCCGAAGCTGCTCGGTCACCATGTTGACGATCCGCCGGGCGTTGACGTGCCGCAGGACGCTGTCGTCCGACAGCGTCCGGGCACCGAAGGCGACGACGCCACGGTCTGGCTGGACGACCAGGGGATTCAACGCCTGTTCGGCGAGCTCCCCGGCCTCCTCCCACGAAAGTTCGGCCTCGGTGTGTGTCACGCCGCGGACGGGGGTGTTCGCGGGCGGCCAGCCCACCCCGTAGGGCGCGTGTTCCAGCTCCGTCCGGGCGAAGGTACCGGCAACGGCGCCCGACGGCGGGAAGATCTCGTCACCGTCCAACAACCACGGGTAGTAGATCGCACCATAGGACCGGTTCTCGACGTGCCGCCGACGGAAACCCGCGAGCCACTGCATCAACGGGGCCCCGTGCATCCCGCGAGGCGCATCCATCACGAGAAAGCGATTGGTCATCTCGCGACAGTGGGAGAGCAGCTGGTCGTACAGGACCTCCGCGTCTGCCCGGATCTCATTGCTTCGCGGACTCCAGTTCACCGCCATGTAGGCGGCAGCGGGGACCGTGAGGAGCGCGATCTCGTCCTCGGCGCGAAGCCGGTCGAACAACGCGGAGAGGACTCCGAGGCACGCAGAGGGCGTCTTCAGGTCGTCTTCGGACTGGATGCAGACGCCGAAGAGATGCGCCGTGTCCCCCCCATTCTGGAAGAAGCTGCGGACCGCGCGGCGGGCAGCCGGGTCGAACAGGTTCCTGTCCGGGTGATTCCACAAGTCCGCCTCGCGCCGAAGCACGAGCTCCACCATGTCCCCCGCGGTGGCATCGCGTGGCCAACGGCGCTGCTCGATGAAGCCGATCACGGCAGCGATGTCGCTGCGGACCAGGTCCGACGAGCGGTCGGGCAGTCGTGCGTGCTGGACGACGATTCCGGGGCGCATCGATCGGCCGGGGTTCGGGTGCGGGGGGGGGCGGTATCCGCCTTCAACATCATTAACGAAGACGGGGCCGCAGCTGGCTACAAGCCGATAGCACGGCCGATGCAGAGGCCATCCTCAGCGACCTCGCCCCGGTCCATGCAGCGCGGCAATCGGCGCATTCGAAGGAACCAGTCCGCGCGCTGCGGGCCACGCGAGCGCACCCCACGAGCCAGAAGGTCCGGCGCGGCGACGGCCCGCCAACCGGACCCGTCTCCCGAGACAGGAAGGCCCCGCCTCCGCTGCAGTTGCAGGGAGACGAGGCCCTCGGTCCGGCTCAACGGTTCTCGTTGATCTTCGCATTGATGGCCGAGATCTCCTTGACCCACGCGTGCCGCTCCTTGTGCGACAGGTGGAGCACGGATTCCCGGTCCCAGTGGAAGTGATAGGCGATGAACGCTACCTCCTTGAAGATGTTCTCCAAGGGGTAGCTTACGATTCCCCCAGGCGGCCAAACTCCTTCTCGAACTTGGCACCGCACTCGGGGCACGTGACCGCGACGGTCGCTTCGTCTTCGTTGATTCGGTTGTACATATCTTCGAGGAACCGGAGGTCGCTCGCGAACATTTTCTCGATGACCCCGGTGTTGACCTCTTTGAGTGACCCGAGCTGAGAGATCACCCGGCTCAAGAGCACGATGATCAGGTACGCCCGGTTGCGCTGCACGCGGAGGTCGTTCAGGGGAACGATCTCGTCTTTGGCATTCGCCAGACGCATCACCCCCTCACGGTGAAGGTTTCCGTCCTTGTCGACGTAGCCCCGTGGGAGGATGAACTCGAACTCGGTCTTCATTTCCATCAGGCGCGCTCAACCTTCTCGACGGCGATCTCCACCTTCTCGATGGCCATCGACGAGGTGTCGGCGTCCATCTCCGGGACGTGCCACTTGCAGGGCCACCCTTCGTAGAAGTTGTAGCGAGCGACCTCGGTCTGCCCGTCCTGGTCGAGGATGATGATCGAGCCGGCGCGGCGGTCGATCTTTCCGTCCTCGATGTTCTTGCGCCACTGCCAGAGGTCGTCGGTCGCGGTGTAACCACGCTCGAGGACGATGTTGTTGTAGGTGGTGCGGCCGGGCTTCTTGCGGACGACGATGTCGTTGCCCTGCTTGAACTCGACGATCTCGGTCTCAGAATCCATCCCGGAGACGGGCTTGAACCCACCCACGATCACCTTGTTGTCGTTGATGACGCCCTGGATCTCCAGGAGGAAGTTGTATGAACCAAACAGCTCTTCGGTCGGCATTGGTTTCTCACTTGGTTGGGGTTTGCCTGGTGCGGGGTGGCTCTCGCCTCAGGCGCGCTCGACAGTCCGTGGGATCAGGTCTCCTCGATGAGGCCGCCACCGTCCCACTGACCGATGCTGAAGATTACGAACTCGGCCGGCTTGACCGGGCAGATGCCGACCTGCACGTTGACCTGACCGGCATCGATCAGGTAGCGCGGGTTGGTTTCGGCATCGCACTTGACGTAGAAGGCCTCCTCCGGAGTCTGCCCAAACAGGGCTCCGGACCGCCAGACGCGCATCAGGTAGGAGCGCACGTCGCGGGTCAGCTTCTTCCA
>JAYYRS010000455.1:0-5224 GCA_036126975.1 Myxococcota bacterium | reverse complement strand
GTCATGGCGGTGGTCGGCGGCACCGAGCCCGGCCACGTCATGCACGTGCGCCAGAGCACCTGGCAGGCGCCGGACTGGGTCATCACGGTGCTTCGAATCAACCACGGCTTCATGCGAGCGCGGGTGCCGGACCTGCTCCTGGGCATGGAGACCATCTGGCGCTGGCGGGAGCTTCCGGATGTGGACCTCCTGGGGGTGGTCGACCGGGGCGCGGGCCCGCTCGGGCTGGCCTGCGAGGACACCAACTGCTGGGAGTGGGCGGAGCTGGGCGGCGTCGCCGCCGCGGATGTCGTCGACGGGACCGGTTTCGTCGGCATGTTTGTCGGCGGAGAGCTCTCCGGTCTGCAGGAGCGGACGCGCGAGCCCCTGTTCTGGGCCGCGTCGCAGCCCAAGCCCCACGGAGACGTGAAGCTGGCCGTGAGCGGCGGCGACGAGCGCCTCCAGGCGTTCTTCCCCCTGCGGACGGTCCACCTGCCCGCGCCCGGATTTCCGCTCGAGGCGGTCTCTACGGCTGCGGAGGACCTCGACGGAGACGGTACCCTCGAGCTCCTGGTCGAGCTGTGGGGTGAGGGCGGATGGGCGGCATGGCTGGTGCCGGATGCGCACGACCCGGGGAGCACCCGGTCGCCGGTCGCGCTGGGCCGGATCCGGGCAGGGGCGGTGTGGACGGCCCCGGGGCCGACCGCCACCGGCGCGTCTGCGATGCTGGCCTCGAGCTTCTCGCTCAATGCGCGCGCCCTGCGGGCCACCGTGCTGCGGGCTGCGGGCCCCCGGGTCGGCGAGAGCGCCGCTGCACACGTGTGGGCGGCCGAATGGGACCCTGCATCCCTGCTGTCCGGTGCCGCGCAGGTCGGGCCGGTCCGGGCGGGCGTCGCCGGCCATGTGGACCTCCCCGCAGCGCCCTGTGCGGCGCCATCGGGAACGATCCTGTCGGCCTGCCGCGGCGCCTGGGTGGCCCGGGGCGTCGCCGCAGCGGGAGAGACGGGCGCGGTCCACCCCGACGACGCCTACACCGGGGGAGACCATCTGCTGGTCGTGCCCGGAGCGGGCCATACGCACGTGCTGGTGGGGCGGGGCCTGCACCCGGCAGCGGTGGCCGACCCTGCGCCCGTGGCCGCCGTGGGGTCGCAGGGCGACACCTGGCTGGGCGGGGATGTCGGCCTGCACCTGCGCAGCGCCAGCGGATCGCTCGGTGGGGTCTGCCACGGTGCGGTACAGGCCGCGGACGGACCCGAGGGTCCGCTCGTGGTCGGGCAGACGGGGCAGGACTGCGCAACCGGCGGCGGCCGCTACACCGTATGGCGCGGCACGGAGATGTCTCCCCTGCACATCGTCGGGGGGGACGACGGCACGCCCCTGACCCTCCTGCACGAGGTGCCCTCCGAGCAGGGCTGGCCCGTGCTCTGGCGCCGCGGCGACGGGCAGGCCTGGGGGGGCTGGCTGGACCTCGGCGCACGCCCCCCGGCATGGGCGGACACCCCGACACCCCTGGGCGCCCCCGTGGACCCGGGCATGCTCGGTCTGGGGCGCCTGCGTCCCGCCGCGGTGCAGGTGTCCGCGCTGGAGAGCCCCGCCCTGGCACTCCACACCGGCTGGTCGGAGGGCGCCGCGCTGCCGGGGGAACCCGGGGCCCGCGTGACGGCGCTGGCGGTGGGCGACGGGAGCGCATGTGGACACGCGGTGGCGGTCCTGCGGGGTGGCGAGTTGGCGATCCTCTTCGAGGGTGTCGACCCGACCTGTGCCGACCTTCCACTGCCGCAGGCTGCCCTCCGGCTGGGAGACGAGGAGGCGCTGGTATCGCTGGCGGCGGACGGGAGCCTGTGGCTGAGCCGGCTGTCGGGCGAGTTTGCCGTCCACCGAACGATCGACCCCGGCATGCCGGCGGAGGCCGAACCCGGTCCCCATGCCCGGGTCGAGGCAGGCGACCTGAACGGCGATGGCATTGACGATCTGCTGCTCCTGGGCTGGCGGGGCACGGCCCCTCGGGTGCTGCTCCTCGACGGACATGGTGGGCCGCTTCCGGCAGGGGCCGTCCACGAACAGGACGTCCTGCTCAACGTCGCCGGGATCGCGCGCCCCGGGCCGTCTCGACCGGCCCCGGCGCGTGCCTGGGACCCGGCGCTGCCGCTGGTGCAGCGGCGCCTCGTTCCCCTGGTCGGGCGGTAGGGCCGAGCGGGTCCGCCATGAGGCCTGCGGGGTCCGTCGTCCGGCCTTCCGCGGGGAGTGGACGGCGTCTCCCGCTCCGTTGGGGGATCGATCCGATCGGGGTGCGTAGAGTTTTTCGCAGTGTAGAAGGTTATTCTCGGCAAATCGGCTCGAGTTCGATACTGTCGACACGTCAAGAGATTGGCACGGGGTCCGCGGTCCATGCACGTTTGGTATCGGGTGCCTCCGGTTCGATAGCCTCGACGACACGGGCAGTCCGCCCGCCAGCCCATCCCGTACCCCGGAGTACACGATGCAGAAGGCAATCTTCATCCTCGGAGCCCTTGCGGTCTCCACGCCCGCCCTTGCCAAGAAGGGAGGCAACGGTGTCGCTGCGAACAAGTCGGGCCTCCGGCTCAAGGTCTCGCAGGACCTCTTCGGACGCCAGCAGGACTGGCAGATCGTCGATGGCGATGAAGGCGACCCGGTCTATGTCGATGCGCTGCGCTTCCTCAACGGGGGGGGACGGCTCGAGGCGACCAAGTTGCTCGGGAATGGTCTCGAGGTCGGTGGAATCCTCGGGTACACCTACGTCGACACCAAGACCGACGACGACGGCATCTCGTCGGGCCAGGGCTACAACGTCGCACTCACAGGTGCCTACAACGTCAAGCTCGGTGACAAGACCAAGGGCTTCGTCCAGCCCATGCTCGGCTACATGCGGTCCGCCACGACGCCAGAAGGGGGCGATGAGGCCGCGGAGAAGGGCCTGTGGTTCGGGGGCGCCGCAGGTGTCCGCATCCGGCTCTTCGAGCGTGTGACCTTCGACCCGCAGCTCGAGGTGCAGCAGTTCAACTCGACCTATGAGTACGATGGTGACGACGTGGATGACCTCGAGGGTCGGCGCCGCACCATGGGGCTCCGCTGGGGCCTGACCGTGATGCTGTAGCAGGCCACCGTCAAGCGACGTCGGGACCGGGCCGGGCCGTCAGGCCCGGGGACCGGGGCGGGGACTCCGGGGGGCATGAGCGCTGGCGGTCCTGCGGGTGCTGTCGGGCTGCCGGCGCGCGGATGCTGTCCTCCTGGCGGTCTACTCGGCTGGCTTCAGCGCCGCGATTACATGCGGAGCGACGGCTTCGATATGGTCGAGCAGGTGTTCTTCGACCACCTGCTCGCCTGTACATATGGTGACCTTCCACCCCGGCTGGTCGCGGAACTTGCGGGCGTAGGCGGTCTTCGCCGCGCCGCGAATGGTCAGCTCGCCATCACCGCTGCTGCCGAACTCCAGCCCGCCTGCGTCCGCCAGCCAGGCGTGCAGCGCACGCAACTCGCCTCGAACGCCGGGGTGCTCGAATCGAAAGGGTTCCTTCAGTCGCATTCTGCGCTCTCCTTGTCTGGGTGCGTGTGGGTGGCCCCCATTGAATCATCACGCCTTTGCTGGCTCGTGCACAGTGCCGCCGGCGTGCGGGGTCATGTACGGGTGGTCGTTCATCCCTTGCTGGACATCACCCGGGGTCTCGTCGCCGCGACCTGGCTGCCTGGTCGCCTTGCCCAGTGACGTCTGCCGCTCGCGTCCGACACCTGTGGCCACTACCCCTGCTGCGCGCGCTGGGTACCGGACGGCCCTCCTGGCCGGGTGATCGAGCGGAGGAGCAGCAGCCGACCGAGCTGCCCGGAGGCACCGGCCCAGAACCCGGCCTCCTTGGGGGCGGACGCGGGGCACTCGAAGGTGCCGAAGAGCATGTCGATGGCGGGAATGTCCGCGTAGTTCCGGTCGTGGTGGTGCCGTGCGTGGTGGAGCATGTGGTTCTCCGGACGCGCGACCAGGTAGCCAAGCCAGCGGGGGGTGCGGATGTTCGTATGCTCGAAGGTCTGCGTGACGGCCAGGATCCCACCCACCAGCGTGGCGGCCCCTTCGCTCAGGCCCAGCACGCCCCCGAAGGCGATGGCCGACGCCACACCGAAGATGGGCAGCTCCAGGGGGTGCACCCGGTAGGTCGACCAGACATCGATCCGCTCGGAGCTGTGGTGATGCTGATGGATTCGCCAGAGCAGGGGGACCGCGTGCAGCGCCCGGTGGATCCAGTAGATGAGGAGCTGGTAGACCAGGAGCGCGGGCACGGCGGCCCACAGGCCGAGCGCGGTGAGGTCCCAGGGCCGGACGGCTTCCAGCAGCGGAAACCAGCATCGGGTCGACAGGCCCCCGAGGCCGAGCACCAACCCCAGCCAGACCAGCCCGCGCAGCCTCCACCAGGGTTGCTCCGGCCACGCGTAGCCCGCAGAGAATCGCTCCAGCGCTGCCATGACCAGGAAGGCGAGCAGGATGTAGGCCATGTCCGTAGCGTAGCAGCTCCTCGGCGGATGCGCGGTTCGGGGGGCGCCTCGCGGCCGGGGTGCTATGGTCCCCGGCTGCGGAGCATCCATGCATCGAGCACTCTTCCTCCTCGCTCTCCTGGCCGGTTGTCCCGAGGGGAGCGACGACAAGTCCGACGAACCGTCTGAGCCCGCCGCTGCGCCGGCAGGGGAGGCGCCGAGAGCGGTCATCGTCCGCCCCACGGGCGACGGCCCCTGGTACAGCGACCAGCCCATCGCACTCGGCGGGACGGTGTCGGACCCGGAGGACGGGCCCGATGCACTGACGGTCCGCTGGTCCACGGACGAGGCGGGCGACCTGGGCGTCGAGACGCCGGTGTCCGACGACGGCACGGTGTCGGGCACGACGCAGCTCGACGCGGGCACGTGGACGCTGCGGCTGGAGGTGACCGACACCGACGGCAACACCGCCACGGACGGTGCCGTGCTGGTCGTGAGCGGACCCAACACCGCTCCGTCATGCGCCATCACCGCTCCGGCGGATGGCGAGACGATCGCCGTGGGAGAGGAGCTGCGGTTCGCCGGCACGGCCACGGACGATGACGTCTCTGCAGGACAGCTCACGGTCGTGTGGAGCTCGGACGTGGACGGGGAGCTGCGGACCAGCACGCCGGATCCAGACGGAAGCATCGCATTCGCCAGCAGCAGCCTCTCCATCGCCACCCACCGCGTGAGCCTGCTCGTGACGGATGAGGTCGGCGCCAGC
>JAYYRS010000454.1:0-2980 GCA_036126975.1 Myxococcota bacterium | reverse complement strand
CCTCGAACACGCCCGGCCTGACCATCCGGCATGGGACATCGTGAAGCTCCGTACCGAGGTGTGGCCGCACCAGCCGGCCGCCGAGCACGCATTCCGTCAGGGCTATGGTCCCCTGCCTCTAGAGCGCACCCTCGAACGCCTCTGCTGGCTGCATGCCCTGCAGACCCGGACGTGGGGACGGGATCACGCGGACGCATCCGCCGTGGCGGTGGGGGAGCGTGCACTCCTCCACCTCATCGCCCGACGGTCTCCAGGGTGAGGAAGTGCGGTTCGCCGAGCCCTGCCTCGGACAACCAGGCACCGGCGCGGGGCTCCGCCCGGAAATGGACGTCCAGCCAGGCGGTCACCAGCGTCTTGATCGTCGCCTGCGCGGCACCAAGATCGACCCAGCCCTCCTCGTCTCCGCACTCGGGGGAGAGGAACTCCGAGATCAAGCAGATGTCCGAAAAGACCAGATGGCCTGCGTCATCAAAGCTGGCGAGCGTCCGGGGCAGGCCCAGCGCCTCCCAGGTCGGGCGGATCTCCGCATCGTAGCCGAGCACGCTGTCCGCCCTGCCTCCCATGGTGAGAGAGGGCACGGTGGTTCCCAGCCCTTCGCCCCGCGGACCGAAGCCGTACCAGACCCCCGGGGACATCGGCACCATGACCTCTGCACGCGGATCCGCCTCCGCCGTACCCACGATGCCGGTCGGGTCGACGTCGCGGATGTAGGCACAGGCGACCCCGCCCACCTCTCCCGCGTCGCACATCTCCGCCACCCGCGTGAGGTCGACGGCCCCGCCACCGACCATCATGGCCGTAAGGGCACCAAACGAATGCCCCACCATCGCGTAGCGGCTGCCGTCGATGGCGCCTCCCCAGCCATCCTCTTGCGCATCGGCCCAACCCAGGAGGTGGTCCACCGCAGAGCGGATGTCGCCCGGGCGCTCGAGGACCACCTGCCCCGTCGCATCCGGATTGATGTCGAGGAAGGTGTTTCCTGGGTGGTCCGGCGAGATGATCACCCATCCGTGACTGGCAAGGTGCTCCATCAAGAAGGCGCTCTGGAAGCGGATGCCTGCAAATCCATGGCTGAAGGCGATGACCGACAGCGGACCGCCGCGACGGTCGATGGGCGCGTCCCGTACCGCCGACATGGTGAGCGTCGTCGGCTCGTAGGCGGCTCGGGGCGCGTCCGGCTCCGTCCATGCCGGGTACCAGACATCTGCGACCAGCGCTTTCCCCCGATGGTCAGTCCAGGAGAGCGTCTTCACGCCCACCCCGTGCGGCCCCCATTCGTCTGGACGCATCCACTCCAGCGCAGCTTCCGCGCCGCCGTCCGGATGGACAGCCATGCCCCCGCTGTCGCCACCGGTGCAGCCGACCAGAAACGAAGCGAAGAACACGAGGCAAGGTGGCGCGGACACCGTTGAGGGGCCGCGGCCCCGGTTCACGCTGCACCCGTCTGGACGGCCCAGAGACCCGCATAGAGCCCCCCCCGCGCCACGAGTTCCTGGTGGCTTCCCCGTTCGGCGATCCGCCCGTCCGACAACACGATGATCTCGTCAGCATGGGTGATGGTCGACAGCCGATGGGCGATGACGAGGGTGGTCCGCGACCCCGCGAGCCGCGCGAGCGACCGCTGGATCGCGGCCTCGGTCTCGTTGTCGACCGCGCTCGTCGCCTCATCGAGGACAAGAACCGGTGCGTCCTTGAGCAGCGCTCGGGCGATGCTCAGTCGCTGCCGCTGGCCTCCCGACAGCTTCTGGCCTTCCTCCCCCACCACGGTGTCGTAGCCCTGCGGGAGCGTCATGATGAAGGGGTGGGCCTCGGCCTGCCGGGCGGCTTCCTCGACCTCGGCGTCCGTGGCCTCCGGCCGGCCGTAGCGAATGTTCTCGGCGACGGTCCCGGGAAAGAGGAAGACGTGCTGGCTCACGAGGGCCACGCTGCGCCGCAGCTCGGCGAGCTTGAGTTGCCGGACATCGATACCGTCGAGCGTGACGGAACCCTCCATGGGGTCGTGGAAGCGCAGAAGAAGCCGCACGAGCGTCGTCTTTCCCGAGCCGGTCGCACCCACCAGCGCCACCGTCCGACCCGCCGGGATGGACAGGTCCACGCCATCCACTGCGAGGCCCCGGCCCGGGTAGGCGAACCGGATGTCCGAGAACCCGATGGCACCGGCGGCGCCCGCCGCCGGAAGCGCTGTGTCTCCTTCCGTCACGGTCGCCTCGACCCCGAGCAGATCGAGCACCCGGATGGTCGACGCCATCGCCCGCTGGTACAGATCAAAGGTCGCCCCGAGCCGTGTGAGCGGCCAGAGCAGTCGCTGTGTGAGGAACACGAGCACGCTGTACGTCCCGACCGCCATCGTGCCCTCGAGCGCATACCAGCCACCCAGCAGCAGCGTCGCCGTGAATCCAACCACGATCGCCATCCGGATGAGCGGACTGAATGCAGCGGAGAGCCGGATCGCGTCTGCGTTGGCCGAACGGTAGGCGTCGGAGGCAGCCCGGGCGCGGTCGACCTCACGCTGCTCGGCCGCGAAGCTCCGGATCGTCTCGAGCCCGGCCAGAGAGTCCTGGAGGAGGGCGTTGAGCAATCCGGCCTGGTTCCGCACGCGGGCGTAGCGCGGGGCGATCCGCGTCTGGAAGCGGAAGGAGCCGAGCAGGATGATCGGAACCGGGAGGATCGCGAGGACGGCCACCGACGGAGAGGCGACGAAGAACGTCGCACCCACGACCAGCGCGGTCGTCGTCACCTGGATGAGATCGTTCGCGCCCCCATCGAGAAACCTTTCCAGCTGGTTGATGTCGTCATTAAGTACGCTCATCAGCTCACCGCGACGCTTGTCCGCGAACCAGCCGAGGTCCTGCCGCTGGAGGTGCGCATAGGCATCGATGCTCAGCTCGTGCTGGACCGTCTGCGCGAGTTTCCGCCACAACCAGTTCTTCAGGTACTCGAAGACCGACTCCGCACCCCACACCAGCACGGTGGCAACGGC
>JAYYRS010000453.1:0-3033 GCA_036126975.1 Myxococcota bacterium | reverse complement strand
GCAATACGTGGGTGGCGGGAGGCGGCATGAGCCCCAGACCCGACGCAGACCTCGCCGCCCGGACGTTCGACGCCTGGGCGGCCGCCGGTCGTGATGCAGACATGGCGCGCGGACACCGGAGGACGGCCCGACACATTGTGGAATCCTGGTCCTTCGGTCCTGCGGATTTCGTGGTCGATGTGGGCTGCGGGAACGGCTGGGCGCTGCGCTGGTGCATGACGCGCGGAGCGCCCGGCGGCCTCGGGCTCGACGTATCTCCCGGCATGGTGGCGCGGGCGCGGGCGCTCAGCGCTTCGAATGGCCTGCGCTTCGTGGTGGGCCATGCCGCAGCCCTCCCGCTGCCGGATGCGAGCGTCTCCCACCTGCTCAGCGTCGAGGCGCTGTACTACGTGCCCGATCCCGAAGCCGCGGTGCGCGAGTGGGCCCGCGCCGCACGCCCGGACGCACACCTGGGCATCATGGTGGATCTGTACGCAGAGGCTCCGCTCGCGCACGCATGGGTCGAAGCGCTCGACGTGGAGGTCCATGTGTTCTCGCGATTGGAACTCGCATCCATGTGCGAGGCGGCGGGGTGGCGCGATGTCCGCACCACACAGGTGCCCGATCCCCGGCCACCCCGAGACGCCTCCGAGTTCACACCCGATGAGTGGGAACCCTCCTACGCCCTGCACGTGGCTGCCCGCGCAGCGGGCAGCCTGATCGTCACGGGGCGACGCTGATCGTCCCTCTCACGACGTTCACAGCGCCGCGCAACCCAGGCCGTCGTAGTAGCTCACGTCAGCGCCCCAGACGTAGCAGGAGCCATCGCCCCCATACTCGGTATCGGACTCGAGGTAGTAGGTGACGCGGCCGGCTGCATCCGGACCCGGGAAGGCGGTGCTGCCGAGCGTGAGTTCCGCCGCATCCCCGCCGTAGAACAACAGGGCGCCTACGTCTCCTGCATCATGGCAATGCGAAAGCGTCATGCCGTCGGTCTCGTACCCGAAGACACAGTCCTCACCGGTCCAGCAGTCCTCGCAACCAGCCGTTTCGGCGATGCCGAACCAGTAGGCCCCCGGGCCACCCGAGACCGCCAGTTCGACCGCCTCGGATCCCCAGGAGACCCGGACCTCCGGTGAGGCCCCTCGCCAGCTGGTCGTGCTGCCCGTTGTCTCTGGACTGGTGGTCGTGGTCCAGCCCCAGCCGGAGTCGCCGGCGCAGTCACCTGCCGCGTCCCCCTCTCCCACGCTCAGGGTGTACCGGCCCACATCCCCGCCGAAGCCCGAGACGACGATGATGAAGGCATCCCCCGCATCTGCAGACACCTCTACGCGGGAGCGCAGTCCGTACCAGTCATCATTGCATTGCAGCGTGTCTCCCTGGCAGTCGGTCCTCCGTATGCCAAGGGTCGTGTCGTACCGGGAACCACAGGTATCGAATACGAAGGATCCTCCCGATGGTGCCGTCCAGCGAAAGGACCGTCCGGGACTGCCCCCGCCATCGGGCCCGTCCGGGGGAGGCGGCCCGCCGATCGTTCCCGACCCGGGGCGGCTGCTGCCACCCGTTCCGCCGCTGCCGCTTCCCCAGCCACCGCTGATCCCCGAGTCCCCGCCCTCGCCGCAGTAGCGGTACCGCGTGCTGCTTCGCGTGATCTGCCCCTCGGCGACGGCACGGCCGAGCGCGCTTCCCAGGTCCTCCTCCGGACAGTCACCGCTGACAGAAGACGGGTCGTCCTCGGCATCGTCATCCTCGTCGATGAGATCATCGACCTCCTTCTCGACGCAGCTCGCCAGCAGCGGCAGGACCAGCAGCATGGCCTTGGGGTTCATCGTGCCTCCTCGGTGCGTGCAGCCTCACCGTAGCGGATGGCGATCCCATCCGGACCGGATCGTCCGTGCCACGGGGACCGTAGGTCTTGACATGCCAACAGTTATGGGTGAGGCTCTCCTCGAATCATCGCCCGGAGTGCGCCATGCGCATGTCATTCGGCATCGTGCGTCCCGTGCGGCGCAAAGCCGTCCAGAAACGACTGCAGGCGGGTGACCACAGCGCCAGGGTTCTCGCTGTCGCCGCCCAGAAGGGCGGCGTCGGCAAGACGACCACGGCCGTGAGCCTGGCGTCGGCCTGGGCCAGGAACCACGGACTGAAGGTCCTCATCGTCGACCTCGACCCTCAGGCCAACGTCTCGATCTCGCTTCGTGCGCAGGTCGCCGCAGAGGGCGGTCCGATCACCGAGGTGCTCGACGAGCCGAAGATCGCAGAGGTCGCCGAATGTGCGGCCGAGACATCCATCAATGGCCTGCACGTCACGCCGATGGACCCGGGGCTGCAGCGTTTCGAGGATCGCATGAGCAGCCGCATCGGAAAAGAGCTGCTGCTCCGGCAGGCGCTCCAGGTCAGCAAGACCCACTTCGACGTGATCGTGCTCGACTGCCCCCCCCACATCGGCGGACTGACGATCAACGCACTCGTGGCGGCCGATCAGGTGCTGGTTCCGACCAGCCTCGCCGCGCTCTCCGTCGCCGGTGTGGGCGGACTGGTCGAGGCCGTGGATGAAGTCCAGGGAGAGCTCAATCCCCAGCTCAAGGTCGCCGGTGTCCTGCTCACGCAGGTTGACGGCCGATCGGCACGCGTGAACCAGACCGTGCTCGACATGGTGGGCGACGCCTGGGACGACATGCTGCTCGATACCCACATCGGGGTGGACAACACGCTCGCACGGGCCCAGCTCGCGGGGGAGGACATCTACGCGTTTGCGCCCGGGAGCCGCGCGGCAGGTTGGTACGCCCAGCTGGCAAAGGACATCGGGGACGGACTCGGCCTGGACCTCGACTGAGGAGCGGACACACCGTCTGCCGGGCTCAACTCCCTCGGTAGGTCGAGAAGCCGAATGGGCTCAGCAACAGCGGAACGTGGTGGTGGCTGGCGGGATCCGTGACACGGAAGACCACCTCGGCGTAGGGATAGAACCCCGCCACACCGCGCGCGCCGAAATAGGCGTCGGTGTCGAAGTGCAGCCGCCAGATCCCCTCTCCGAGACCACCCGGAGGTAGC
>JAYYRS010000452.1:0-2617 GCA_036126975.1 Myxococcota bacterium | reverse complement strand
GGATGTCCACTTCGCCTACCCCACGCGGCCCGATGCGCCCGTTCTGGCCGGCTTCACGCTGTCTCTGGCGCCCGGTCAGGTGGTTGCGCTCGTGGGCCCCTCGGGGGGAGGGAAGTCGACCGTCGCAGCACTCCTCAGCAGGTTCTACGACCCGGACCGGGGCGAGATTGCGCTCGACGGGCGGCCCTTTGCGGCACTGGACGCGGCGTGGTTGCGGGAACAGGTGGGCGTCGTGAGCCAGGAGCCCATCCTGTTCGCGACCTCTGTCGCCGAGAACATCCGATACGGGCGTCCGGATGCATCCGACATCGAGGTGGAGCGCGCAGCGGAGGCCGCCAACGCGCTCGCCTTCGTCCGGGACTTTCCGGCCGGCTTCGACACCCGGGTCGGGGAGCGGGGTGTTCGCCTGTCCGGTGGACAGAAGCAGCGCATCGCCATTGCGCGGGCGCTGCTGAAGGACCCGGCTGTGCTCGTGCTCGACGAGGCGACGAGCGCGCTGGATGCGGAGAGCGAGCACCTCGTCCAGGAGGCGCTGGAGCGGCTGATGCGGGGGCGGACCACGCTCGTCATCGCGCATCGCCTCAGCACGGTACGCTCCGCCGACCGGGTCGTCGTGCTCGACCGCGGCCGGGTGGCAGAGGCTGGCACGCATGATGAACTGCTTGCGCTCGGCGGCCTCTACCGAAAGCTGGTGGAGCGACAGTTCGCAGCCTGAATCAGGGCTCCTGGTGCTCTCCGCACCACGGCGCGCAGGGGCCGAGGTCCACACGCGCTGCGTCCCGACACCACAGGACGAGGTTGGTCCGACCGCCGCGCGCGATGGGCAGCGTCCGGTGCCTGTGGGCACCCAGATGCAACACGGCCTCCCCGGCCCGGGGTGTCCAGACCACGCGCTCCTCCGGTCGATGATGGGACTGTCGGTGGGCGAGGCAGCGCACGCCTTCAAAGACCACCTCAGCGCCTTCGGCGTCCCCGGTGAGGCAGAGGTTCAACGTGACGGTCGCGTCGTCGGCGTGGAATCCGAGTGAGCGATCCGCACCGCGGCCGTAGGACACCGTGAAGCCGTGGGGGTCGCCCAGGGAGACGGGACCCAGCTCGGGAAACACCTTCGTGAGGGCTCCGACGAGTTCGGAACAGAGGGCGTCAGAAAGCCCCTGGAGGCCGATCTCGGAGAGCTGGAGGCCCGCCTCGTTCATCGAGTTCGGCGCCTGCAGGGAGAGGGTCCCGCGGGCGGCTGCGCGTGCCGCATGTTCGGTCTCTTCCATCAGCAGCGCGCGCGCCGGGTCGCTGAGTACGGGCAACGTGAACAGCCCCGGAGCAAGCGGCGTCAGGATGCAGGTCGGGTCCGGGGACGCGAGCGCGTCGGCCACAGCGGGGTGCAGCAGGGGATGAAGAGGACCGCGAAGCGCGGAGTGGAGGGGATGCCAGGGTGCGGGAGGCGGCGCGGGCGGGGCTGCCACGGACGCCGGACGCGGTGCCGGTGGAGGGCCGGTGAGGAGCCTGCGGAGGCGGGCACGCATCCCCATCTCAGCGCCCGCCCCATGCGAGGACGATTCGTTCTGGCCCGATGGATTCGGCGCGAGGCTCGGGAAGACCGGCTGCATGCATGGCTGCGGGCGCCAGTTCGAGAACCCGATCCACGGTGGCCGCCGTGAGCGCAAGGATCCAGCGTCCGCCGTGCTCGTCTCCGACACGTGCGTCGCCGCGCCAGCCCTTCACGAGCGCCCGCCCCTCGGACCGACCCGACTCGGTGTGGGACAGCAGCCGCCACAGGGCAAAGGCCCCCGCCCGCTGTCCCGGCCCGAGATGGGCCGCAGGTGTCAACGTCACTCCCTGGAGATGGGCTGGTGGGTCGAGGATCTCCAGGCTGGTCCGCGGTGGCGACTGCCACGCGCGATCCACGGCGTCCCATCCCCCGGCTTCGCGGAGCGCGGCGACGAAGTTGGCGCCGTCCATGTAGAGGAAGAGTGCGCGCGCAGCGTCGTCGTCCAGACGCTGTCGCTGCGGTAGGTCGCCGTGGCTGTCGAGGGGCACGCCGGTGATCTCTGCGCCGGCGAGCATGGCCTCGCCCTCTACGAGCGCCCGCCACGCAAGCGCAGCATCGGTGCCACGTGGGGGTTCGCTCCGACCCTGCAGGTCGAGATGCTGGTCCTGGAGCGCGTGGCAGAGCTCGTGCACGACGGTCATCGGGCCAAGCGTCGCGCCGCCGTCTCCGATGACCCGCAGCAGTCCGGAGCGCGCGTCGTAGTAGCCCCACCGTCCGAGCGGGTCGGAGTTGAGTACCGCCAGCTGCACGTCGCGGGTGAAGCGGGCATCGCGCCAGGTCTCGAGCGCGGCCATCATGCCGGTGGCTGCGGAGAGGAGTCCCGGGGGGAGGGGACCGGACCCGACGGCCTGCACGCCTCCCGCGGGCCGCTCCGGCCATGCGCCCAGCGTCGTCGTGACCAGTGGCAGGCCGGGCGTCGGCGCATCGAGGTCGGAAATGACCTGTGCGACGACCACGCCTCCCACGAACGCCCCCAGCACGGGGAGCCACAGGTCTTGCGGTCGGATGTGAAAGGCCATGCTGGGCCGTAGCCCAGCAGGCGGCGTCCCGGTCGCTCAGTCCGCCTGGAGC
>JAYYRS010000451.1:0-11207 GCA_036126975.1 Myxococcota bacterium | reverse complement strand
TGCTTCTCGAAGCCCACGGCCTCGAGTGGGACAGCGTCCGGCTGCGCGACGTCGACTTCACGGCGGAACTCCTGGCCGAGTACGAGCTCGTGATCCTCTTTGGAAAGGGCATCGACGGACCGCTCACTGATGACGAGTCGAACGACCTGGAGCAATTCGTGGCCGATGGCGGTGGCCTGCTCTACCACACCTTCCACCCCAGCCCGAAGAGCTGCGCCATGCTCGACTCGCTGCCCAGGCAGTTCGGACTTGGCTGTGTGCCAGGCAACCGGATCATCCGGGGCGGCGGTTCGCCGACCATGGAGCATCCACTGACCGAGGGGATCGCCCGGGTTCGCGTCAACGGCGGCGAGCAGTGGGTGGTCTCGGGAGCTGCACGCGTGGTTGTCGAGCACGACCAGGGCCACCCGATGGTCACGGCGACAGAGCTCGGAGCCGGCCGTGTCGTGGGAATCGCGGATGAGTGGCCGCTGTACAACACCGGCACCTCCGCGAAGTGGGACATCGGCGCAGTCAACAACGCACAGCTCGTCGACAACACCTTCTGCTGGCTCACCTCCGATGCCTGCGACGCCCTCCCCTCGTGGTACCGCGACGCGGATGGCGATGGCTACGGCGACGCCAGCACCGCGGTCGAGGCCTCCGACGCGCCCGATGGATACGTCGAAGACGCCACCGACTGCGACGACAGCGATGCACGCAGCTTCCCCGGCTCCGCCGAGCTCTGCGACGGCATGGACAATGACTGCGACGGCGAGGCTGATGAAGGCGCGGTCTGCATGGTCGAGGAGACCCTGCGTCACTGCTCTGCTGCGGATGGAACCACCCGCATCCTCGCCGATCCCGCCACACCGATTCACGTGACCGAGCTCACCGAGCTCGGTCCCCCCGCCGTCGCCGTCACGCCCATCCACCGGGCGTGGACCGCGCAGGTCGAGGGCGCCGCCTGGGTCTGGGAAACACCGCTCCCCACGAACCCCCGGCAGCACCAGTGGGCCACCCTCGCGATGCCCTTCCACCTCCCTGCAGACATGAAGGTGATGCGCGCGACGCTGGAGATCGCTGGCGACAACAAATACGAAGCGCGCATCAACGGTGCCCGCGTCAGCGACTCCCGGACCGGGATCAGCTTCCGTCAGGCCGAGACCTGGGACGTCACGGACGCCGTCCAGGTCGGCGACAACCGACTCGACGTCGACGTCATCAACTGGGCAGGGAGCGCCAACCCGCGCGCGAACCCCGCCGGCGCCCTCTACTGCATCGAGATCGATGTCCAGTGCCACGGCCCCTGCTCGGACCCAGACCTGCAGATCTGGTACCGAGATGCGGACGGGGATGGGTACGGCGACCCGAACACCACCATGAGCGCGGCATCTGCACCGGCCGGCCATGTTGCAGACGGCTCCGACTGCGACGACGCCGACCGAGGGGTCCACCCCGCCGGTGCCGAGTCCTGTGACGGCCTCGACAATGACTGTGACGGCGTCGTGGACGAGGGGGTCAGCGCGACCTGGTACCTCGACGAGGACAGGGATGGATACGGGAACCTCTCGCGCTCTATCGAGAGCTGCGCGGCAACAGGTGCGTTCACCGCGACCGATCCCCGCGACTGCGACGACACGGACGCGCACATGAGCCCTGTCGCATCCGAGGTCTGCGATGACCGCGACAACGACTGCGACGGCGCGATCGATGAGGGCCTGGACTCCGTCTTCTACCTCGACCTCGACGGAGACGGATACGGGGGCAGGGAGACGGTCCAGGCATGCGTCCAGCCCTCGGGCACGTCCCGGCAGCCGGGCGACTGTGACGACGACGCGGTCGACATCCATCCCGGTGCCGAGGACGTCTGCGATCACATCGACAACGACTGTGACGGCGTCTACGACGAGGATCCGGAATACCTCTACAACGCCGACCGCGACAACGACGGCTATGGTGATCCCGTCGAGGTCATCGCAGCCTGCGCGCCACCCGTTGGCTTCATCGCAGACGACACGGACTGCAATGACTCCGATCGGAACGCCTTCCCTGGCGCCGAAGAGACCTGCGATGGGGTCGACAACAACTGCGATGGCGTGATCGACCCCGACGAGGCGTGCCCAACCGAAGCGACCTACACGGCCTGCTCTGCCGAGGACGGATGGAACCGCGAACTGGTCCATCCAGATGCGCACCCGGACAAGGCGGACCCCGCTGAACTCGGTCCATGGGCAACCGCGGTCCGCGGACGCACGGAACGGAAGGCGGCGATTTCCGGCGCGAACTGGATCTGGACCTCCCGAACGGACACCGACGGCCGTCCCGTCCCGGAAGCGGTCCTCGCCCGCCCGTTCGAGCTCGAAGAAGACGTGGAGGTCCTCAGCGCGACCCTGGACATCGCCTCGGACGGCCGCTTCTCCGCCGCGATCAACGGAGAGCCTGTGGCCGCTTCCGAGGAAGCCACGTCCTCCACGGCGCCGACAAGCTGGGACGTCACCGACTCCATCCAGCTCGGCTGGAACCGTCTCGAGGTGGACGTCGAAGAACAGGAAGAGATGCCCGAGGAGGAAGGCCCTCCCGGCCTCCTGTACTGCCTCACGATCGAGGTCGAATGCACGGACGGTCCATGTCCAGCGCTCGACGATGACCGTCGCATCACCGACCGGCCTGCGCACCGGATGCGTGGGGGCGAGCCGCGGCACGACCGGCGCCGCTGAACCGCGGCACGGAGCACCGCACGTCCATCCCACGCCGCGTCCCCAGACGACCCGCCGGCGACGGCGCGGCAACGCGCGGACTACAGTGGCACCATGTCTCCGCCAAACCACCGAAACATCGTCCTACCACTGCTCCTCCTGTCCGGCGGCGGCGCACTCGCGCTCGTCGTTTCCCGGCCCACATCGGGTCCCGGAGCCCAGGTCACCGCGAGCGCTCTGCCGGCCCGGGCGAGCCTGCGGCCACCTCCCACAGAACATCTCGTCGACGCCAGCGCCGAGAAACGGAACAAGCAGGGTCGGAAGGCATGGTTCCGCGAGCTGCAGAAGGGTCCGCCTTGGGTGGACGTGAAGGAAATCCAGCGCGAGGTCGGCCTCGCCCAGATCGCAAAGCGCAACGCGCTCGCGGCTGCACCTCCACCGCCAGACGGAGCGTCCTGGACAGAAAGAGGCAGCATCAACCAGGCCGGACGGATGCACAGCGCGGCCCACGGACCTCGCCACGACGTCCTCTACGGCGGGTCTGCCCTGGGCGGGGTCTGGCGCGGCGGACTGGACGGGAGCGGCTGGACCCCCATCGGCGACAACCTGTACGGCGGCGCCCACTGGCTTGCAGTGAACACAGGAGAAGACGGAGACGTGGTCCTCGCCGCGACCGACTGGGGCGCGATCCATACGACCGATGACGACGGGGCGACATGGACCGTCCCTGCGGGGCTGGGGAGCCCCGACGAGGTCCGGCGGGTGCTGACGCTCACGGACGGCTCGGAGACCGTCCTCATCGTGCTGCGGGAAGGCGATCGGAACTGGGTGGCACGCTCGACCGACGGCCTCGCGTCCTTCACTGAGGTCGCGAGCCTGGGACGATTCCGTGGAGATCTGTGGGCACCCCGGACCGGGAGCGGAGAGCTGTTCCTGCTGTCTGCGGACGGCATCCTGCGGAGCGCCGATCAGGGGGACACATGGTCGCCGACCGGTGGGCTCCCCGAGGGGGCATGGACGCATGCCGAGCTGGCGGGTTCCGAGGCCGGCAGCCCGACCTTCTACGCCGTGCTCAGCGACGACGCGGGACGCGTCCTCGCGCGAAGCGACGATGCAGGAGATGCGTGGCGCACCCTCCCGACCGACGTCCCCGACTACTGGGGGACGCTCAATGCGTCGATCGAGGACGCCGACCGCTTCGCCTATGGCGGGGTCGAGGTCCACCGGACCCGGGATGGAGGGGAGACCTTCGACGTCGTGAACCACTGGTACGACTACTACGATGCAATCGAAACCCAGCTCCATGCAGACATCATGGGGATCGAGGTGTTCACGGGAGCGGCTGGGGAGGAGCTCTGGTACATCGCCACTGACGGCGGCCTGTACCGGTCGGAGGACGCGCTCGAGACGGTCCAGAACCTCTCCCTCGATGGCCTGCGGGTCAGCCAGTACTACGACACGCTGACCAGCCGCGCAGACCCCACGAACGTCGCCGCAGGGGCCCAGGACCAGGGCTACCAGATCACGCAGGGTGTCGGTCAGTCAGGGGAGGTCCTGGCCTTCGACCAGATCATTTCGGGCGACTACGGCCACCTGACCAGCGGAGACGGCACCCACGAGACCGTGTTCAGCGTGTATCCCGGCTTCATGCTCGTCCAGCTCGACGAAGACGATCCATGGCTGGCCTACGTCGACTTCCCGCAAGGAGAGAACCAGGCCTGGCTGCCCCCGGTGGTCGCCGACCCGGATGCTCCTGACAGCGTGTTCTTCTGTGCCACGCACCTCTGGTACTACACCCCCAGTCCCGAAGGATGGACCCCCGAGAAGTGGAGCGAACAGGACTTCGGCGAACAAGACGGCGAATACCTTTCGGCCTTTGCACTGTCGCCCATCGCGACCAACCGCGCCTTCGCGGCCACCAACTACGGGCGCTTCTTCAAGTCCGACGACCGGGGCCGCACCTGGGTCGAGAGCGAAGACACCGGACCCTACGCCCACTACTTCTACGGCACGGCCCTGCTGCCGTCCCGCACCGACCCTGATGTGATCTGGGCCGGTGGGAGCGGCTATGGCGGCCCCGCCGTCTACCGGAGTGGCGATGGTGGCGGCACCTGGGAGCCATGGTCCGATGGCATGCCGAGCACCACGGTCTACAGCCTCGCGGAGGCGCCAGACGGGAGCGGACGGATCGTCGCCGGAACGCAAGAGGCAGCGTGGCGACGCGACCCGGGCGATGACGCCTGGCGCGACATCACGGGCGCAGAGGCTCCGGTGACCATCTACTGGTCTGCCGAGTCGCTCACGAGCGAGAACACCGTCCGATTCGGGACGTACGGACGCGGGATCTGGGACTACCGCTTCGAGGACCAGGGCGACTGCCGCTTCGGAGAAGACGCCGATGGAGATGGCATCCCGTGCCAGGAAGACTGCGACGACGATGACCCGGCCATCCATCCCGGCGCCGAGGAGATCTGCGACGGCGTCGACAGCAACTGCGATCCCACCGACCTGCAAGAGGCCGACGCTGATGGAGACGGGTACCCCGCGTGCGATGACTGCGACGACGCGCAGGCAGGCACCCACCCCGGGGCGGACGAAATCTGCGGCAATGGTATCGACGAGAACTGCGATGGAGAAGACCCATCAGCCTCGGACTGTGAGGCCGGCGAAGATGAGGACGAGGAGGACGAACGCAGCTGCGGATGCACCGGCGCCCCCGGCGGAGGCGCTTTGGGACTCGCCTTCATCGCGGGCATCATCGTGCGCCGCCGCCAGGGCTCATCGGCGTCCGAGCGCCACCCATAGGGCTGGACCCAGGACGGGCACGAGCGCGAGCAACCAACCGCGCGTCCGGCTTCGCCTGCGCACCATGACGAGCGTGGCCAACCAGAGGGCCGCGAAGTCGAAACTCATTATGAACGCGAAGCCTTCGCTCCGGGCCAGCGAGAGGTAGCCGATGGGGTCACCCCACCAGGCTCCGCAGGCCAGGGCCGCACCGGACAGAACGCCGACGCCAATGCCCCAGCGGCGCCCTCCGACGTCTCGAAGCATCCCCGGCATGGACGGGCCGGACCGTCCCCCATCGCCACTGAGCACGAGCCAGGGGATGACCGCGAAGCCCCCCACGCCGAATCCGGCGAGAACGAAAGGCCACGCCGGAACCGGACGGGCCCGGAGGTCTCCCGCGAGCACCCCTGCGATCGCCAGAGGCGACAGACCGACCAGCCAGAAGACCGCGACCAGCCAGGCCTCCTGTCCGATCCAGTATCCAAGCATCGTCATGCGGACCCATTCCCCGACGTCAGGCCGGGTGGGCGGCGAGATGTACGCAATCATGACAAGCCCCATCCAGAGGGCCAGTGCAAGGAGGCGCACACGTTGCGAGGGGGTCTCCACAGCGTCCATCTATGTCGCGGACGCAGCCCCCGCTGCAGATTGCCCTCAAGACCTCGCGCCGGGATCCGATCCCCAGTGCGTCTTGAGAGGTTCCCATGCTCCTGCTGCTCAGCGCCCTGGCTCCCATCGCCCACGCCGCCTGCGATTCCGACGCCCCATCGGTGGTCGACATGCTCCCCGCAGACGGCACGGTGGGCGTGCCCCAGTCCGCCTCCGTCGGTGCATTTGTCGCCGGTGACCAGACCGCCTTCGAGGTCTCCCTTGTGGATTCCGCCGGCGTCGAGGTCCCGACACGCCGGAGCCTCCGCAGCTGGCAGGGCCCGGACCTCGCCGTGGGTACGGAGCACCTCGTCCTGCTGACGCCCGATGAGGAGCTCTCCGAGGGCGAGACCTACACCGTCATCGCCACGCCGGACGACAAGGACGGGGCAGATGCGCGGTTTTCGAGCTTCGTGGTCGGCCCGTCTGCCGACATCGTGCCCACGCCGCCCCGCCTCACCCTGCAGACGGTGGGTGTCGAAGAGGGGCTCGACGACTGCGGCCACCCCCGCGCACGGCGTTTCCAGGCCGAGCTGACCGGACTCGATGACACGTGGGCCGGGAGCGGCTTCATCTCCCTCTACGCCACCTACTCCGGAGGCGGCCTCGACACGCTCGTGGGCATCGTGCCTGCACCGGCCGATGGAGAGTTCATCTCCGTCGACGCCGTGCTGCCCATCTCCGGCCAGGGCGGTGGGGACTGCCTCTCTGCTGTCGTCGAAGGCGAGAGTCGCAAGCCCAGCGCACCCGTGCTGGTGTGTCCCGACTCCGCCGAGCCCCCCATGGTGGGCGCCTTCGAGGGCGGATCCGGCTGCAACACCGCCGCCGCACCTGCCGGCCTGGTGGGGATGGTTGGCGGCATAGCGGCGATGTTCCTCCGCCGCCGCGAACAGGACTGACCGCTGGACCTCGGCCAGCGTCCGCGCGACCATGGCCCCGTGCACTCCCACCGAACCCTGACCGCACGGTCCCGCCTCACCATCGACCCGATCAAGGGGTCGCGGTTCGCAGCCACCCTCGGCCCCGTGCGGGCCGAATCAGAGGCCCGGGAGTTCGTGACATGCGTGCGAGCCGAGTGGCCGAATGCATCGCACCACTGCTGGGCATGGCGCCTGTCTGACGGCCGCAGCCGCAGCTCCGATGATGGCGAGCCCGGGGGCTCTGCGGGGCGGCCCATCCTCGCGCAGCTCGAAGGACATGACGTCCAGGACGCGGTCGTCGTCGTGACCCGATGGTACGGGGGGACGAAGCTGGGGATGGGCGGGCTGATGCGTGCCTACGGGGGCTGCGCCGGCAAGGCCCTCGACGCCGCCGACGTGATCGAGATCGCACGCACCGTCCCGATGTCGCTGACCCACGCCTACGCGGACACCGGAGCGGTGCAGGCCACCCTCCGTTCCGCAGGGCTGACACCGGAGTCGACCGCGTTTGGCGCAGAGGTCATCGTGCAGCTGTCGGTGCCCGCGTCCGATGCAGATACCATCACCCGCCAGCTGATGGATGCGACCGCAGGGCGGGTGCGCGTGAACCGGTAGCCGGTCTGGGCCGGCGGCCCACGCCCACCCGTCGGCCCCGCCGGCCCGGAGCGCCAGCGCATGCTGCCCTCCGCACCTCTTCGCGGCATGCGAGGTCAGAACGCGTACTTTGCTCTCGTGAACACCTGCGTGCCGCCCGTCGCCGGGTCTCCGAACTTGGTCCATGGCTCCCCGACCATCACGACGGCGCCGGCTGCCATCTCGAAGCCGTTTCCGAGCTTGTGGGACAGCTCCGGGTACAGCACCATGCTGCGCGCGGTTCCCGTGGACCACTGGAAGGTCTGGCTCGTCCGGGGGACCTCCCCGGGTGTCGCGTAGTCCTGATCGGGATCCTCCGGCGCCGTGATGAGGATCGGCGTCATGTCGAGGATGGCGAATATCCGCAGGAGGCTCCGGCCCTGGTTCCAGCGTACGTCCGTTCCCACCACCGCATAGTCCCCGACCCGCGGCCGCATCCACTCCTTCACGCAGGTCTCGCCCTTCGAGCCCGAGCCCGGGTCGGTCGGGTTCGAGACATCCAGGAGGTTGCAGGCAGGATTGCCATCCGAACCATTCAGCAGGACGGCCTTCCGCGCCACGTAGTCGCGCCCCACGAGCCAGTCACCCGCACCGAACTCATCGGGCATCCCATGCACCCACTGTGCATTGACATAGAGCAGTGACCCAAAGGTGTAGTCGAGCCCGAGGCTCCATTTGAAGAAGTCGTCCCCCGGCACGGTGATGGGCCGCCTGCCGCCGAGGTCGTAGGGATATTCGCCGGCTTCCTGGGTGTAGATGCCGAGGTCGAGGAGGTCGTTGGAGACGTACATCCGCGTCTCCTCCGGGTGGATCCAGGCAAGCTCGAGCCGGTACCCGATGGGCGCGATGGTGTCGTGCAGCCAGCCCAGTGCGTTCACCTCCCCGGTGGCATTCAGTCCGTAGACCTGCATCTCGGGGTACGACACCTCGGCGGTCGTCTGCATGAGGCCGTTGATGCAGTCCTCTTCGTCATTCGGGTTGCACTGCTGTCCGGGCGCCGCGGTGGTGTGGTTCCCGCTGGCGATCGGGAAATCGAAGCGCCCGTCGTAGTAGGACAGCGCAACGTCCTGCATCCCCAGCTGCGCAGCGACCCGTGCCTGCCACTGCATGTTCTGGATGCTCGGGTCAGGCAGCACCGGGGTGACCGCATCGACGACGGCTGGCCAGCCGAGCGTCTGCTCGACCAGGGCATTCGAGGCGTACAGTTCGCGACGCAGGCGTGCATCCTGCACCGGGACCCGGTCGGTCAGCCCCAGAGCGATGTCGCCGGTTCCGGGCAGAAGGGCAGGCTTGAAGATCGGAACGAGCACGCCGGCGAAGGACAGCTCCGGGATCGGCGTGTAGTCGGCCCGCACCATCACATTGCCCAGCTGGTCGCCAAACAGCAGCGGATCTTCCAGATCGTCTGCGTTGAGGTTGTTGGTGGGGTTGAACTGGTCGCCGACGCCCCACTGGATCTTCTGCTGGCCCACGCGGAGATCGAGCCCCTCCACACCTACATCCCAGACCTCCATGTAGGCCTCGTGCACCTCGAAGCGGAAGGGATCGAGGATCTCCCTGCGTGACAGCGCGAACGTGCTGTCGACCGCGTCAGGGAAGCCCATCAGCACGAAGTCCGTGTCCACCACCAGCTGCGCCGCATCACCCCGACCCAGCACGCGGCCCTTGAGCAGGTTCTGGTTTCTCGAGAAGCCGGCATCCAGCCCCAGCGGGTTGTACCAGGTCCCCACATCGGTGCTCTGCATGTAGTAGCGGATGTCGGTCTGGAGATGGCCCCCGACCGTCCACTCGGCAGCGGAGACGGTGGGCGACAGGGCGGCGGCGATGAGCAGGGTCGCAATCATCGCTTCACCAGCCCTGCTGGAGAGCGCGCTGTGTGAACAGGTCCTCCGGCAGACCATCGTTGAGTCCCGTCATGTCCTGCTTGAGTGTCGTGTAGGCGTCGTTTCTTGTGTGGTCGACCATCTTGAGGAGTCCCGGCTGGCAGACCGCGTCCTTGCAGAAGTAGTCCGACCGAACCTCGGTCTTGACGTGCTTGCCCTTGCTGTCGAAGTACCGGAGCTGCGTCGGCAGATTGTTGTCCTTCGCTGCATCGATCTCGATGGCCCCGTAGGGGGTCTTCTGGCCCTCCTTCGGTGTCAGACGCAGGGTCCAGCTGGCATCGGTCTCTCCCGTGAGCTCTGCCCCGTAGCTGCTTCCGAAATGGGTGGTCGACATGTCGGCGTCCGAGAACATGGTTCCCATGAACCCCTGGTTCGATGCGTGCGATGCCACCCGTCGGATCTTGTTGTACGCAGGCAGGTAGACGTACATCTGACGCGGCGAGAGCACGAGGACACGGGTGCCCTTCATGTCGCCGGGTGATGAAAACTGCACGCGTCGCATCTGTCCACGCGTCTGGAGCTGGAACTCCATCCCGATCGGCTTCTTTCCTGGCACGACGGTCTCGGCGGCCATCGTGGAGGTGGTGTCCTTGGCCAGGTTGAGTGCCGCATCGACCTGGGCAAGCACCGCGTCACCCGAGCCCGCGAGGGAGACGGGCAGGAGGAGGCTGAGGATGAAGTTCATGAAAACCTCTCGGGCGGGGGAAGCATCGGGGGGTCGGCCGGGTCGGCCTCGTCCGCGGTCCGATCGTACTGGCGTCGGCGGCCGAGGAGCGGAAGCATGACGAAGGTGCAACCCGCCGCGACGATCATTGCAGCCGCTGTCAGTCCGCCGACATTCTTGAGCGGCCGGGCATCCCCGAGCGTGAGCACGAAGAACCCGGCCGCCACGGCGAGCGCGTTGGTCCAGATGGCTCCGCCCGCGCGAGACGCGGCGCGCACCGCCCCCGCGATCGGCGGCTCGGATTCCTTCGCCCGCCAGGCCGACAACATGTGGACCCCGTAGTCGACACCCGCGCCGATGACGATGCTGGCGAGCATGCTCGTGCCGATGTCGAGCCGGATGTCCATCAGCCCCATACCGCCATAGACGACCAGGAGCGCCGCACCGGTGGGGACCGCTGCGAGCAGGCCCGAGAGGGGATTCCGGAATCGGACGGACAGAACCAGGACGACGGTCAGGAGGGCGAAGCCCAGGCTGGACCGCTGGTTCCTCCGGGTGCTTCGCGAGAGCCCCCGGTGGAGAACCGGCATCCCGCTCACGACATAGGCGAGGCGCGTCTCGCCATTGGCATCCGGTACGGCGACCTGGGGCAGGGCAAGATCGACCAGGGCAGCCGCGACGGCGTCTCGGAGCCGGCCGCGCGCGCCGGGCTCGAGCTGGTTGACCGTCTGCAGCTCCAGGTCGACCAACAGGGCATCCGCATGCGCGCGCGTCCGAAGATCGCGCACGGTCTCTGCTGCAGGCGTCTCCACCGACCACACGAGATCTTCGATGCTCGCAGGATCCAGGCTGATGCCCGCGGCCTCCAGCGCGGCCGGGATGCCGGCCGCGCGCTCCGCCTCTGCGAACGGGCCATCCGCGTCCATGGCCGCCCCGGCCACGACGTCGGCGACCCCTGCGTCGAGCTGGACCATGGACTCTGCGCCCTGGAGCC
>JAYYRS010000450.1:0-7753 GCA_036126975.1 Myxococcota bacterium | reverse complement strand
CGGGCGGGGTCATCTCCACGGCTTGCCGGATCGCAGCGAGTGCACGGTCCTGTCCGATGATGCCGTCGGATGGTTCCAACTCTCCGGTGTGTGCGAAGGGAAGCGAACCTGTCGGCACTGCCGGTCGGAGCAGGTGGGGCGGGAGTGGCAGGGGCACGGTTCCTCAAGGGATGGGTCGCGCATGGTACCTCCTCCACGCGCTGGCACCCTTGAGGCGCGCCGGGAGCCGGTCCGGTCATCCGTCGCCAGAGCCGGGAGTGGGGTACCTGGGCCGTGCCAGTGGTGGACCGGTGGTGCCTCCGGCCGGCCACTGCATCGGGGCGCCGGGGACTGCATGCGCTGTCGCGTCGGACGCGCACCGTGGAACATGGATCCGGTACGCGGGAAGGTCGATCATCAGCGAAAAGACGCTGAGGAACGCTCTTGTGGTGCTGCGGCAGGCCCGGCGGACAAATCGATACTTGCCGGAGGGACGGCTTGGGCGTACGCTAACGAGGCAGCGAGGGTTTCCACCCCGCGCTCCGGTTCAGCTCTCTTCGCCAGACCTCGCATAGCATACGTCTCAGCGTCTCCTCCATCTCAAACTGCGGTGGGGTTTAGCGGAGAGAGCTCTCCGGAGCACGATTCCCGGCAGAGCCATCAAATCCCGGTCGTCAGGCCGGGATTTCTTGCTGCTCCAGGTTGGGGGTCGCCGACGACACCAGACCGGCATCCCGGACGCAAGCTGGATTGGCAGCCGGGTCGGTACCCCGCAGCAGCGCGTGCTCAGCTGCCGCCGCCCGCGCCGCCTCCACCAGCCTTCGCGCCGCCGGCGGATGACCCGGTCGGCGCTCCGGCAGGTTCGGGGGGGCCGCCGGCCTTGCCCCTGCCGCCAGGCGCCGGGGTGCCGGCGCCTGGCGGGGGACCGCCCTGCGCACCGGCGGGTCCGGTGGCGCCCCGGTCCCGAAGCAGCTCGCGGTGCAGATGGGGGCGGCTGACGAGCACCCGACACCGCTCCGCCATGGCGGGCTCCACGATGCGGTCGCAGTACTTGTAGGAGGACGGATCGACCTCCCGGGTGACCGTGAGCCAGATGAAGTCCTTCACGGTCTGGTCTTGGACCTGCTCGTTTATGGCAGCCACGCCAGCATTGGCGTCTTTTCGAAACAGCTCGGGTGCATGGCGCACCCAGCACTCGTCGCGAGCGGTACCGGCCGACAGCGCCTTGCAGTCGTCGGGACCGCTCCATTCCTGGGTGCCGTTGCAGGCGAGAAGCAGTGCAGCGAGGGCGGGGACCATGGGGACTCCGGACGGGGTTGCTCTCTTGATTGCACCACTGGCACTGCACGTGCAAGCCCTGTTGCGGGCCTGGTACAGCCAGGGCCGCTATGATGACGCACCCCGTCCCATGCGGAGGACCCGTGTTTGACAGCCTCGTGCAGGCCTTCTCCGGCCCCGGTGCCGCGTTCATGTACGCGATCACGGCGGTGTTCGCGTTCGGCCTCGCGGTCGCTCTGGAGCGCATCTTCGTCTTGTTGTTCCGCTTTTCGGTGGACGAGGCGGGGGTGCTGCGGAAAGCCGTGTCTGGCGATCTGGATGGCGCACGCGATGACGCAGGCAGCCATCCCGTCGGCGCGCTGATCGCTGCGGGTGCGGACGTGGGCGGAGGCGACGCTGCGTGGGATCGCATGGCCTCCGAAGCGGCGCTCATCGAGCGGGATGTGCGCCAGCGGGTGTCCTACCTCGCCACCATCGGCAACATCAGCACCATGCTGGGGCTGCTCGGAACCGTGTACGGCCTCATCCTGGCATTCACCGGCCTCGGGGATGCCAGCGCGGTCGAGCGTGCGCAGAAGCTCTCGGAGGGGATCGCCACCGCGATGAGCACGACGGCCTTCGGCCTCATGGTGGGCATCCCCGCGCTCGCCCTGCATGCGTTCCTCGAAGCGCGAGCACACCGGATCCTCCGGTTCTGCGAGGCTGTCGCCGGGCGAGTCGCAGCCGCGCGTCGGGTGGGGTGAGCGTTTGCGACGCCTGTTCAGCGAGGCGTCTGCGGCGCCGGACCTGCGTCCTGCGCTGCTGAGCATCGTGGCGCTCATGGTGCTCCTCCTGCCACTCCTGCTCATGACCACCTCGCTGCAGAAGCGCGCCGGCATCGCCCTCGGTGTGCCCGGCCCGGACGAGGAGCTTCCGCCCGAGGTGCCGGGAGCGGTAGAGGACCTCCGCGTCGAGCGCCGTGCCACGGGCTACCTCGTCCGGGCAGCGGTACGGAAGACCGACGTGGTCGGAACGGTAGGGAATACAGAGTCCAAAGAGGTTCTCGCCGATGATCTCCCGGGCCTCCAGGAGGTCCTGGGGACGTTCAAGGGCCTGGATCCTGGTCGGGACCGCATCACGCTGGTGCCCGCGGCGGACACACCCACCGAGGAGGTGGTCCGCTGGATGGACGCCGTGCGGGCCGGACCTGGCGGGGAACTCTTCCCGAAGGTCATTCTCGCTGCGGGTACCCGTCCATGAGATTCGGTGGGCGACGGTTGTTTGGTGGAGGCGGTGGGGCGGTCGCCGACGGCGGACTCGCACCGGCCGCGTTGTCGCCGATGGTGGATGTCCTCACGATCCTGCTTGTCGCCGTGCTGCGGACGTGGTCGGCGGACCCACCGTTCCAGCCTCCGGAGCCGGGTTTCGTTCTCCCCCAGACCCGGGAGGAGGCGCCGCCGTCGCGCGGCGTGACCGTCGACGTTGGCACGGACGGCGTCTACGTGGCGGGGTGGCGCGCGGGGTCCGCGCGGTTCTGGCAGGACAGCGAGGACATCCTGATGACGGACCTCTATGAGGCACTGCAGCAGCAGGGTGGAACCACGGCGGTCATCCGTGCGCACGAAACGGCGCCATGGAGCCTGGTCGGGAAGGTCCTGTTCACGGCGCAGCAGGCCGGGTACGGGCAGATCGAGCTGGTCGCGGTGAGCCGTGCATCGCTGTGACCCCCGGGGGCGGTGAACCGTCGAGACCGGTTGACGGTCATCGGGCCACGTGTGCGAGGCATTTCTCCTGGAGGTCGGCCCGCTGGACCGTCTCGCACAGCGCGACGCCGGCCGCAGGGTCGAACCGCTTGAGGTTGTAGGCGATGCCGAGGAGGCAGGAGTCCTTCTTCTCGCCGGCCCTCTCGCACTCGCGAACAAACTCGCGGCCGAAGCGCTCGGCGCCCGCCCAGCTGAGGCCATGGATGCAGTTCTCGAGGTAGAGGTCCTCGGGCCCGGCGGGGACCCGGGCGCACCACTCCCACGCAGCGGCCATGTCGACGCGCCCCATGTACTTGCCAATGCCATGCCAGCAGGACTTTCGGCGGAGCAGGTCGCCCTCCTCGGCGGCACAGTGGTCATAGGCGAGCTGGGGATCGACCTGGGCGATCTCTCCATTCACGTCATGCCGGCAGAAGTCCAGCCAGCGGCCGGCCTCGCTGCACAATCGGAACGCATACGCCGAGTCCACCGTGGACAGGGCCAGCGCGATTCCGAAGACGCACTGGTCGCGCCACTTGCCCTTCTCGATGGTCTCGCAGACGGTCAGGGAGGCATCGCGGTCCACCACCGCATGGACCTCGGCTGCCGAGGCCATGCACTCTCCCCGCTTGTCGACATCCACGATGAGGTTGCACGCAGCGAGACCTCCTGACAGGTCCGTTCCTGCACGCTGCGCCGCGAGCTGCTGGAAGCAGATGTCCCGCAGCTCGCCGTCGAGTTCGCGACACCCCTGTTCGGTATACCGATAGCCTTCATCGCCGGCGCCCTTGACCTCACGCTGGCCTTCGGGCCGGGGCGGGACCGCAATGGCGACCTGCTCGATCTCCTGGGGGGTCGGTGGCGGCTCCATCACATCCCAGTGGGCCTTGAGGCTCTCCACGGCGCCGATGCAGACGCTCAGCGTTGCGGTGTACAGGAGTGCGAAGGACAGGGAGCGCATGGAGGGACGTTATCGCGCGGGGAGCCCAGCCGTTGGGGGCGCGATACCCTGCGGCTGATGTCGGCCTTCGTCTCCCTCACACGCCAGTTCGGCGGGACCCGTTTCGGGCCCTTCGAGGGCCGCTTCATTGCCCTCGGCAGTGACGCGGAGCAATGCCACATCGTGCTCCCCGCGGAACTGGGGGTGTACCCCGTCCACTGCTGGGTCACCGTCGAGGCGGGCGGCGCATTCGTCATCCAGCCTGCGGAGCGCGAAGGGTATGTCTACTCCCACGCACTGGGCACGCCAACGGTCATCGGTGGGGCAGCGCGGCTCAGCAGCGGGCAGCAGTTCTCGCTGGTCTCGCCTGACGGACCGCGTTTCGTGGTGGAGTCCGGTGCCGCTGCAGCGGTCCCGGGGCTCGGAATGGCCCGCCAGGGGATCGGCGGACGCCAGCCGACGGGTCGTCGCGCAGGGCGCCGGCTGCCCAACGCGGGCGACATGCTCGATGAGGTCAAGCGCCAGGTGGGGGTCCGTCTGATGACGGATGGCCCATTTGCGCAGCTCGGGCATCTGTTCCACCGTGCCCGGTCCGGTGCGCTGTTCCAGCCGCGCTATGTGGTCGGGGCACTCATCGCGCTTTTCGGCGTGTTGGTGACCGCGTGCTCCGGACTCGCCGCCCTGCTGCACATCACGTCGTGACCATGCGCCACCGCCACGCCCTGCTCGCCCTCCCGCTCGCCGCTGCATGCGGCCAGCGCGTGAACGTGGATCGGGAGGTGCCAGAGGACGACCCCCGTGATGCCTGGTCGGCGCTCCTGCAGGAGTCCGTCACCGAGGAGGGTGTGGACTACGATCACATCGACGCGTCGCGGTCCGTCCTCCAGGACTACGTGTCATGGCTCGCTGAACACGGTCCCGTGACGGACATCATGCGCGAGTCCAAGGAAGACCGCCGGATCGCCTTCCTTGTCAATGCCTACAACGCCTTCGTGATCGAGGGCGTCCTCAGGAACCGGCCGCTCGCCTCGGTGAAGGATGTCGCCTTCGGTCCCTGGGCGGTGCGGGAGAACTGGAGCTTCTTCCTGGGACAGCGTTTCAAGCTCGATGGGGAGTGGATCTCGCTGTACCACCTCGAGCAGCATCGGATCCTGGCGCGCTACCAGGACCCGCGGCCGCATGTGGCGCTGAACTGCGCCAGCGTGGGATGTCCGCCCCTTCGCTGGTGGACCGAGAAGGTCGGCCGCAAGAAGCTCGGCAAGCAGATGGATGACGCCCTCGAGGACTGGCTCGCGGACGGCGCCCTGCAGCAGACGGAGACCGGCTACGCTGTCACCGAGCTGTTCTTCTGGTACGAGGACGACTTCACCTACTGGTCGGATGCGGACAACCTGTGCCAGTACCTCTACGCGTATGCCTCCGAGGACGCTGCCGCCTGGCTGTTCGAGCACTACGACGACTGTCCCCTGGAGTCCATCCCGTACGACTGGTCGTTGAACGGTGCACCGACCGGTGCTGCCCAGCGCAAGGCGTCGAAGGAAGCAGCCGTGCCCGACCCCGTCGCGCGTCCTCGGAAGCGGGTCGCGATGCCGGCTGCACCGGTCGAGCCGACAGCGCCGGAAGCTGGTGAGGAAACCGGAGGCTGATGGGCCAGCCGGTCGACCGGCCTGCGGTGCTGCCCGGTCCGGTCTCGGCGACCGACCGCGGTCGGGGCCTGCGCTGCGGATCCGATGGCGTGGCCTTCCGTTCGCCACAGCCTGGAATGTCGAGCGGGCGGCTGGATGTGCCGGCTCGGTGACGGTCGTGGGAAGACTCGCCCATCGATGCGTCCGGTCCTGACACGATTTGATGGATGACCAGGGCCGATCCGTGGGATGCGAGGCCATCGTGTCCGATCGCGGTGGTGCCGACCCCGGGTTAGGCTCGGGAACCGGAGGTCCGCATGGGGCGCACCAAGCCGTCGTGGCTCAAGGTCAAGATGCCGGGCGGGTCGCGGTACAACCGCATCAAGTCCCGCAAGGCGCATCTGAAGCTGCACACCGTCTGCGAAGAGGCGCGCTGTCCGAACATCGGGGAGTGCTGGGGCAGCGGGACCGCGACCTTCATGGTGATGGGGGGCATCTGCACCCGTGGTTGTCGGTTCTGTGCAGTGAAGACCCGCCGGAAGGGCATGGACCTTGACCCGGACGAACCCAGGAACGTTGCGCATGCCATTGCCGAGATGGAGCTGGACTACGTGGTCCTGACGTCGGTCGACCGGGACGACCTGGAAGACCAGGGCTCCGGACATTTCGCTGCGTGCATCGAGCAGATCCGGCTCCAGGCTCCCCAGACGATGGTCGAGGTCCTCGTGCCGGACTTCTCCGGCCAGGAAGACCTGATGCGCAAGGTCGTGGTCGCTGCGCCCGACGTACTGGCCCACAACGTCGAATGCGTCGAGCGTCTCACGCCGCGGGTCCGGGATCCGCGGGCGGGCTACCAGCAGTCGCTGGACATGCTGGAGTCGATCAAGCGGATGAGCCCGGCGATGCACACGAAATCGAGCCTGATGGTCGGCCTCGGGGAGACCGAGCCGGAGATGATCCAGGCCATGCGCGACATGCGCGCGGTGGGCGTGGACTTCCTGACCATCGGGCAGTACCTGCAGCCGACAAAGAAGCACCTGAAGGTCGAGTTCTTCGTGGAGCCCCAGCAGTTCGATCGCTATGAGCAGCTCGGGCTTGAGATGGGCTTCACCTATGTCGCCAGCGGCCCGCTGGTCCGGTCGAGCTACAAGGCCGGCGAGTTCTTCATCCAGAGGCACCTCAAAGCCCAGCAGCTCGCCGCGGAGTCGAATCCACTCCCCGGCAGCATCGACCTGGCGGACATCGCACAGTCGCTGGAGATCGGGTCATGACGGGCGCCCAGGCCACCCGCTCCGTTCTCTCGGCGGCCCTGTCGGAAGGCGCTCCGGTACGCGTCCTGGGGGAGGCCATCGAGCTGTCGGCTGCCACGCGGGGTCTGGTCGGTGAGCACCCCGACCGGGTGCACCTCCTCCCGGCTGCCGACGCAACGCTCGTGGGTCTCGCGGTCGGCATGGCCCTGGGCGGGGAACGCCCGGTCGTCGAGCTCGCGGGACCGGGTTCACTGCCGGCTGCGTTTGCGCAGCTCACGCAGGAGGCCGCTGCCTTCTCGGGCGAGTTCCAGGCGTCCGTGGTGGTCCGCGTACCGGTCGCACCCGGAGCGGATGCCGGACTGGACCCGCTGCTTGCAGCGCGGGGTCTGCAGGTGGTCGTCGCATCCTCGCCGGCCGAAGCCGGCCAGCTTCTCGAGGGAGCGCTCGCCGCTTCGGGCCCGGTCGTGCTCATCGAACCGCTGGCCGCGCTCGCTGCCGGTCCCGACCAGCTCGAGGCCCTTCCGCTCGGTGCGGCCCGGGTCTTGCGGCGTGGCGACCACGCGACCCTGCTCGCCATCGGTGACGGCGTGCCCGCGGCACTGGCGGCTGCGGACGCGCTCGCCGCGGAGGGCCTCTCCGTCTGTGTGGTGGACCTCCGGAGCCTCGCTCCGCTCGACGCAGACACCATCCGCGCACGGGTCCAGCACACCGGCCGGCCCGTCCTCGTGGGCGTTCCGTCTGCCGTCCTTCCGGACGTGGTCGAGGCGGCGTTCCTCCGCCTCGAGAGTCCACCGGTCCGCGTCGCGGCCGGAGGAGACGTGCCGGCGGCCGTGCGCCGCAGTCTCGACTACTGACCCTTCCATGCATCCCGCCCACCCGAGCCGGGGAGGGCACCCATCGCAGCCGTAGTGCAGGAGCAGCCCCACATGTTCACGTTCGAACTCCCCGAAATCGGGGAAG
>JAYYRS010000449.1:0-3126 GCA_036126975.1 Myxococcota bacterium | reverse complement strand
CCACGACAAGGGGAAGGACCTCGGACTGACCGGGGGCGAGGCTGCGTTGCCCGCGTGGTCACGCTTCATTGCGGGCACCGGGACGGCGGGACCGTCGTTCCCACGACCGGAGGGCCTGGTCCGGGTCGAGGTCTGCGAAGCCACAGGGCGGCCGCCAACCGAGGACTGCACAACGACAACCGAGGAATGGTTCACCGAGGGGTACGCCCCGGAGCCGGAGACGGCCATCGAGAAAGCATGGGAGGAGTTGCGGGTACGAATCACCCCCGACCGCAAGCGAAAGCGCGGGCGGGGGTGGTTTGGGCGGCGGTAGCCACCGACCTCACAGAGCACGACGCTGTGAGAATGAACCTCAGTCGATGATCTCCAGCAGCTCCACGTCGAACACGAGCATGCCGGCGGGCTTGCCGGGGCGATTCTTGTACGCCAGGTCGACGGGGATCCAGAACCGGGTCTTCTCTCCGGCAACCATCAGCTGGAGACCCTCGGTCCAGCCCGGAATCACCCGCTTGAGGGGGAAACTCGTGGGGCGACCGCGAGTGACGGAGCTGTCGAACATCTTTCCGTCCGTGGTCCAGCCGGAGTAGTGCACCTTGACGGTGGAGTCTGCCGTGGGCTTCGCGGTGCCCGTGCCAGCGGCCAGCACCTTGTAGGCCAGTCCGCTGCTGGTCTTCTTCGCATCCGCCGGAGGAGCGGCGACGTCCGCTGGGACCTCGGGCGGCTCGGGTGCCTTCTCGACACTCAGCAGCTGGACATCGAACACCAGCATGCCGGCAGGAGCGCCCGGGCGGCCCTTGTAGGCGAGGTCCTCGGGAATCCAGAAGCGCGTCTTTCCGCCAGGCTTCATGGTCTGGAGCCCCTCGGTCCAGCCGGCGATGACCTTGTTGAGTGGGAACTTGGCCGGCTTGTTGCGCTTGTAGGACGAGTCGAAGCTTTCGCCATCTGTCGTCCAGCCGGTGTAGTGGACTTCGACCACGTCCGCTGCGCCGGGAGCGTCCCCGTCTCCTTCCGTCAGGACCTTGTAGGCCAGCCCCGTCTCGGTCGTGGTCGCATCGGCCGGAGGCGCCGCGACATCTGCGGGTGGGCTGAGGTCGACGGGTGCAGCTTCGGGCTTCTCGCCGGCTGTCTTTCCCGCGTCTGCCTGACGCTCTGCCGCGTCCGGTGCGCTGGCCTGGTCGGGCTCGTTTTCGGTGCAGGCAGAGACAAGAAGGCCCGTGAGGACGATGGTGCGAAGGTTCATGCTGTGCTCTCCGAAGTAGGCGTCCCGCGGTAACGCGGCCGGGCGAGCCGCGCGGCCACCGGAAGACGTCCGTGGGGGATGGCCGGGGGCCCCACGACGCAGGTTTGTTCCAGCCGGCGGTCGCTCGTGTGACCGCCGCGGTGCTTCGCGCGGTGGCAAAATCAGGTCCCGGAGGCTTGTTTGCCCGGCTGCCATGCCATGACGCCACTGCGGCCCGGGCCGCTTCGGATGCCCAGGCTGCGATGTCCCGGTCTTCCCTTGATGTCCACCGCCCAGGGGGGGGTGTGCCGCGATGCCAGGGATCCTCTGTGTCCACGGACGAGCACGCCGTGTGCCGCAATGGCGAGGGCGGTGGCCGACCATGGTGCCCCGGCCGGGATGCGGTACTACGATGACGAGGTGCATGCGTTTTTCGCATGGAGGTGGCGCACGGGTGCCCGCCTGTGACGGCGGGACACGCTTGTGGTCGCGAACCGGCATGTTCGAGGAGGTGTTGATGCGGGACCGCGACGGACTGTTGGCGCTTCTTCGGCGAATCGATGGCGCGCCGTACCCCGCCTATCGGGACCTCGTCGGCACCTGGGACCTCGGCGTCGTCCAGCTCCAGTTCGACCGCCTGCAGGGCGATCCGTTCGCAGCGCCGAGTCGGGTCCGACTGGCTGTCCCCACGGGAATCGGTATCGACATCAGTCGCAACGCCACGCGCCGCAGGGCCGCTGAGGATTGGCTTCTGCGGCGATTCGCGGATGGCATCAAGCACGCACGGTGCGGCTCCGGGCGCAGTGGCGAGGTCCGCGTGCTGCGTCCGGGTCCGGAGGTGCTGGAGCGGACCGCCCTCCGGCTTGGTTCCGACGGGACGGCGGAAATCCGACTATTGGTCGGAATGCCGGCGAAGGGTCGGCGGATTCTTGGCCGGGCAGCGTGGCGACTGGTGGCGGAGGAGCTGCCACGCGCCGCGGCGACTGTCCAGGGCTGTTCCCGGGAGCCGGCCCTTGCGGCCCACGTGGCCGCGGTCGAGGACCAGGTAGCGCTGCGGCGTCAGCTCCGGGCCCGTGACCTCGTTGCGTTCGTCGCCGATGGCAGCGTGCTCCCTCGCGCCTCGGGGGTCTGCCAATCGCCACTCGAGGATGCTGTGCCGTTCGCGGCGCCCGATGCGCTCCGGGTGACGCTCGACAGTCCATCGGGGCCCGTCACCGGAATGGGCATTCCCACGGGTGTCACGGTCATCACCGGCGGTGGATTCCATGGGAAGTCGACCCTGCTTCAGGCCTTGCAGCGCGGGCACCTCGACCATGTTCCGGGCGATGGCCGGGAACGCGTGGTGTCGGACCCGGACACGGTCAAGGTGCGAGCGGAAGATGGGCGACGCGTAGCGGCCGTTGACGTCTCGGCGTTTCTCGAAACGCTGCCGGGAGGTCAGTGCACGCGACCCTTCTTCAGCAATGATGCGTCCGGCTCGACGTCGCAGGCGGCGGCCCTGGTCGAGTCCATCGAGGCGGGGGCACGGGTGTTGCTGTTCGATGAAGACACATCTGCAACAAACCTGATGGTCCGGGACGAGCGCATGGCATCGCTCATCCCTCCGTCCTGTGAGCCGATCACGCCGCTGGTGAGCCGGATCCGCCAGATCCATGACGACTGGGGCGTGAGCACCGTACTCGTGGTGGGCGGCGTGGGAGACTACCTCGCGGAAGCCGATACGGTGGTGCTCATGTCGAACTTTCGTGCGACCGACGCCACAGCGCGGGCCCATGCCGTTGCCGGCGGGCCCGTCACGCCCCCGGGGCCGCTGCGAGCCGCGGGCCGCAGGACGGTACAGCTGGATAGCATCCGTCCGACCGGGAGAGGGCGCATCCGGGCGCGGAGCGCACGGTGTGTCGAGCATG
>JAYYRS010000448.1:0-13470 GCA_036126975.1 Myxococcota bacterium | reverse complement strand
GGCCCTGTCCTGGGCCATGACCCATCACTCCGTTGCCTATCGGACGCTGCATTCCCGAGGGCGCGCCGAGGATCCCGCCTGCGTGGGCTGCCACGTCACGGGGCTGGGCCAGCCGGGAGGCTTCGTGGCAGGTGACCACGGTTCACCGCTGCGGGATGTGACCTGCGAGTCCTGCCACGGCCCTGCCGGACCGCACGACGGCAAGCGGGAGGATGCGACAGCGTCCTGCGGCCGGTGCCATGACGCAGAACACAGCATACATTTCGATATTTCGAAAGGCATTCAGCTTATCGATCACTACCAGGCGAACCACACGTCGGAGCCGGAGATTCGCGCACGGATCCAGGCACTCGCCAAGGGCGAGGCGGAGAAGCCCCTGCTCGCGTTCCCGGCAGGTCCCACGTCCGGGGCCCGGGCCTGCGCCGACTGCCATGAAGCCCAGCACGGGTGGGGAACCAAGGACCCCCACGCGAGCGCCATGGACTCGCTCGCCGGTTCGGACGCCGACGACCCGACCTGCGTGCGCTGCCACGCAACACCGATCGCATTGGATGAGCGCGGTCTCCCCGCGGACCCCAGCATCGAGGGATTTCGCGTCGAGGAGGGCGTGTCCTGCGAGAGCTGTCACGGACCCGCGGCGGCGCATGTCGCGGCGCCCAGCAAGAGCAACATCGTCGGTCTTGGAGATGCATGCCCGGAATGCGTCATCGAGGCAATCTGCACGAGCTGCCATGTGCCGCGCTGGGACCCCGACTGGGAACTCGACCAGCGCCTGTCTGCCATCGCACACTGACGCCGGCGGGTCATCGTGCTACCCGCCTCCGTCCTGGAGGCGACATGAACGACGAGTGGACCCTGGGCTTCGTGGGTGCCGGTGTGATGGCGGAAGTGATGCTGGGCGGGCTGCTGGATGACGGTGTCCTGCCTCCCATCCGCATCATCGCGAGCGACCGGCGGGATGCACGGCTGACGGAGCTGCAGGACCGCTACGCCATCCGCACGACGACCGACAACACGGCTGTCGCTGCCGCAGCTGATGTCCTCGTCCTCGCCGTGAAACCCCAGAACCTCGCCTCCGTGATGGCGGGACTGCGCGGGCAGATCCCCGAAGACACCCTGGTGCTCAGCATCATCGCTGGCGCCGGGCTGCGCCTCATCCAGGATGGCCTCCGCCACGACAAGGTCGCGCGTTGCATGCCGAACCTTCCTTGCCGCATTCGCAAGGGCATGACCGTCTGGACCGTGCCCGTCGACACCACCACCACGATGCGCCACCGGGTCCGGACCATCCTTGGCGTGATGGGCAGCGAGGTGTACGTGGATGATGAAGGGCATGTGGATCGCGCCACCGCGGTCAACGGGACGGGACCCGCAATCGTCGCCGAGTTCGTGAAGGCCATGTTCGAGGCGGCCGTGTTCATCGGAGAATCGCGGGGAGTGGCGCACGAGACGGTCCTCGCCACTGTCATCGGAACGGCCGAAATGATCCGCCAGTCGGACGAGATGCACGTGGCCCAGATCATCGATGAGGTCACGAGCCCTGGCGGCACGACGTCGCTGGCATTGCAGGTCCTGAAGAAGGGAAACTTCCAGGCCACGCTGACCGACTCCATCGACGCCGCCTACCAGCGCACGGTCGAGCTTGGCGCCGCGCTGGATGTGACGGTGGACCAAGAGGCGTGAGACCATTGCCAATCGGGCACATGTCCTGCCGTCACTCCTGAAGACAGCCGCGGAGCAGCGTTGTCGGAACCCCGAGAGCAGAACCGACGTGCATACCGGGTCACGCCGGAGACCAGCGGGCATATCATGGCTTCTGCGATTCTTGCTGATGGTGCAGAGGCCACAGCAGAAATCATCGACGCCGCGACCGGAGGGGTCTCGGTTCGCTTTCCCCGACTCAAGCGCAGCGATCTGGAGATGGGCCAGCCCCTCGACTTCCAGCTCCGGTCGGAAAGACTGTCCGCGCCGCTGCTGCTCGCCGGCCAGGTGGTGCAGCTCCGACATGGACATGAGCTGCCGCTCGAGGCGGGCATCGCATTCATGGACTGGGCTCGTGGGGCCGGGGACCTTGAGACGGTGTTCCGCAGACTCTTCGACCAGCGCCACTGCTTCCGCGTGACGCCGTCGCTCGAAGACATCGACCGCTTCCGAATCGTGCTTCGCGCACGGCGAGGCACACGCTCGGTGCGCTCCTGGCTTCGCGACATGTCCGCGAACGGCATCGGACTGTGGGTGCCCACCAGACGGGTACGCGCTCCCGGCGTGACCCGCTCCGGACCTGCAACCGATGCCGATGCCGACGACGAATCGCCGAGTCTGTCGTTCGGAGGCACTGACACGCCCGCCATCGTGGGCGATGTCGTGGAGCTGGGTCTCCATGTGCCCGGCCAACGCGACCCGTTCAAGCTCGCCGTCCGGGTCTGTCACCTCGCGGCCTGGCCCGGCGCGCCCCGGGCACGCATCGGACTCGGATTCCCGGAGGAGCGAGACATGCCCCGCACCGCGAATGCCGCGGTGCTCCGCTACGTGGGTGAGCGACAGCGAAAGCTCAGACAGCTGGAACAGCAGGCGCGGCGGCGGGCGGCCGAGGAATCCCGACCACTCGAGGCAAACGGCGCCGCGCTGCAGGGCCCCTCCTGGGAATGAACGCTGGCGATGGTTCTCTGCGGGCACTACGACCTGAGGGATGTCCTCCGCATTTGCACGCCCCCCCCGACAGGAAGTCCAGCGCGCGCGGGCGCTCTTCCTCCCGCTCCGTGCCCTGTTCTCTCCGGTCTTCATCGACCTGGAGAAGGCTCCCACGACCGGTCCGCGCCTGTTTGTTGGAAACCACTCCCTGCTCGGCGGGCTGGACGTTCCTCACCTCTTCTGGGAGCTGGTGGAGCAGCGGGACATCTGGTTGCGGGGACTTGGCGACCACGCCCACTGGAACGTCCCGGTCTGGCGCGAGCTGATGGACCGCTGGGGCGTGGTGGATGGAACGCCCGAGAACTGCGCACGACTTCTGCGCGCGGGCGAGCCGGTGCTCGTCTTTCCGGGCGGCTCGCGGGAGGTCGCCAAGCGACGCGGGGAGCAGTACGAGCTGATCTGGAAGCAGCGGACCGGCTTCGCGCGCATGGCGATGGAACACGGTGCGACCATCGTCCCCTTCGCAGCGCTTGGCGCAGATGATGCCTGGGACATCGTCGCGGACGCCGAGGACATGCAGGCCTCTCCCGCGGGCCAGTGGGTCCGGCGCATCGTGGATTCGGTGGGTCTTCCCGCAGATGCCGTGCCACCGATCGTGCGCGGCATCGGACCGACGCCCATCCCGCGACCGGTTCGACTGTACTTCGCGATCGGAGACCCGATCGACGCCAGCAACCGCACCGGACAGGCGGAGGATGCCGATGCCCGCTGGGCTCTGCGCGAGGAGACGCGCACGGCGATCGAAGCCCTGCTCTTCAAGCTGCGCCGTGTTCGGGAGGGCGACCCCCACGCAGACTTCGCCCGCCGCGCGACACGAGGGGTGCTCGAGCGCTTCGGGCACCTCCTCAAGCCCTCCCACAAGCGCTGACCACCACGGACCCGGCAGGCTACCGGGCTGCGGCGGCGGGCGGGAGGGGACACACGCGCTGCTCTACGCCCGCAGTGCCCCGCATCTCCATCTCCGTCACCAGCACGGCCGGGACCGCCCAGGATGCCGGCAGCCCCCCGACCGTGCCCACGCTGAAGCGCTGGGATCCGGGCGCACCGTCCATGACGCCCACGGCCGGACCGGTGTCGCCGGCCATTGCCACATCCCGTAGGGCCCGTCGGTCGACACCCACGAACTGCAGTCCGCGCACCGGCTCCTCGCGGCCATCGGTATGGAGCCGGTAGACCTCGACGGGGCGGGTGAGACCTGCGAGCGGGCCCTCACCGGAGAAGGCGACCTCGAAGTCCTCGGACATCGCTGGCGACGCCAGCCGCCGGACCACGAGGACATACGACAGGCCAGCCTGCCGGGCGAGAGCGAGCGCTCGACGACGCAGCGCCCGATCGGAGCGACCACGCGGCGGTTCGACGGTCACGGCGCCGGGCAGCGCAATCCTGCGGTCGGCCCCGAGCGAACGGCCGTGTCCGGTGCTGCTGGCGTGCCCATCCCGTGGGATCCGCGACATCAGAAGGTCCCGAACCACCCCGTCGCGGACGAGCTCGACCCGGGTCGCGGGCGCACCCTCGAAGTCATGGATGTAGTGCCCGGCGCTGCCCGGATCTCCACCGGGATCATCGACGATGGTCCAACCCTCCGGGAGAAGGCGTCGACCGACGCGGGCCGTCGGAGGACCGACCTCTGCACCCGGCGCATAGGGGTCGGGAGGCTGCGCCGCCGGCGGCGTTCCAGACAGCTCCGGTAGGGCAAGCTGCCGGAAGAACTCGACTGCTGCTGCAGACTCGAACAACACAGGCCCCAGATAGTCGCGCTCGACCGGTGCGGTCCGAAGCGCATCGAGCCACGAGACCATCTCGTCCACCTCAGTGATCATCTCCCCCGATCCCGGGAGCCCTGTGACATCCTGAGCGACCCACGAGCGGACATTGCGAAGCCGGGCCCCGTCCCCCGCGCGCGTGACGGCTTCGACACGTACGACGGTGAAGCCGGTGGGCAGCCACGCCTCGGTTCCCTCGGTCGACAGCACCAAACGCCGCCCCTGCCAGTCCCGGCCGAGCGCATCCGACTCCTCAAGCCAGTGGTGCGACTCCATGGCCTCGGTGAGCGCTCTGACGCGCGTTCGCATGGCCGCTGCATCCACGGACGGGCGGCGGATCGACGGCGTCCGCAGGGAAGGAATCGGCAGGAGCGACGGCAGCTGCGAGGCCTGTCGTCCCTCCTGCGCTGCACGCTTTGCCGACAGCTGCTCCGCTGCCCCCTTGTAGGCAGCGTCCGTCGCGAGCCAGAGCTCCCGCCGGATCGCTTCCGACACGTCTTCATGCGGCAGACCGCGCACCCGGACCCCGTCCCGCTCGCCAAAGCTCACATCGAAGTTGCTGTTGTCGAAGGCCTCATCACCAACCCGGACCTCCACGCGGGCCGTCCGATACGGCCCATGGTCGAAGGACGTGAGAGCACCGCCCGCGCTGCCGACCGTGACGACCTCCCCGTCCAGGATCTCGTAGACCACATGATACGGAGCCGGTTGCCCGGGCAGCTGCAGCGTCGCCGCGCGCTCCAGTTCTGCCCGAGCCGCATCCAGCAGGGCGTCGTCGCTCGCACGGAGCGGCGTCGCCGCGGCAAACGGAGCCCAGAGGCACACCAGCAGCGCGGAGATCATCGACGTGCCTCGGCGTTCTCCGCAGCAAACCCGGGTGGCGGGAGCAGCGGCGGGCGGTCATTGGCCTTCTGTCCGCGCTGCACCTCGACCTCGCTCACGAGCAGGTCAGGCGACGCCGCGGACACAGGTACCCATCCACTCTCGGCGCCGCACATGCCGTTGAAGACCTGCATCGAGTCGCTGGCCGCCGTGATCCGCCCGAATGTGAGCAATGGCGTTCCAATCAGGTCTACACCACGGACGAGCTCATCTGGGCGGCCGTCCGGGTAGACCTTCCAGACCGTGACGGGCTGGACCGCGTAGGAGTTCGGCGTCGTGCGTCCCGTGAAGGTGAACCCTCCCGTGATGTCGTCGAAGATGAGCCCGAAGGGTCTGCCCTGCGCCTGGATCTCCGCGATGAGCCGCCGCCGGAGCGTTTCGTAGGGGACGACCTCGGACGCGGACACGAGCAGGTTGCCCTGGCGCGCGACTGGAGCCGACCCCGCCTGGCGCCGTCCATGCCCATTCGACTCCGGGAAACCCTCGATCGGTGACCGGCTCAGGAGGAAGCTCCGCAGCACACCATCTTCGACAACGGGCACCCGCTGCCCCGGGACACCTTCGTCATCATAGGCGTAGTGGCCGTTGAGTTCGACGCCGTCCATCTCCGCAATGGTGGGATCATCGTGGACGCTGAGAAACGCGGGAAAGATCTGCTCGCCGACCTTGTCTGTGAGGGTCTGCCCCTCGTCCTCATCCTTCTGGCGATGCCCCTCGACCCGGTGGCCGAGGATCTCGTGGAAGAACACCGCGGCGGCCCGACCCCGGAGAATGGCAGGACCGACATAGGGTTCAACGAGCGGCGCCGATCGCAGCGCCGTGAGCCGCTCTGCGACGCCATCGGCCATCGCGAGCAGCCCATCCGCATCCGGCAGACGATCCGGGCTCGTGGCATCGACGTAGTCATAGACCTGGAGGGACATCCCATCTTCTGCTGTCGTGCTCGCCCATACACTGACGCGCATCCGCAACCGCTGGTGGCGGAGGCGCGTCCCGTCCGTCGTCGCCAGATAGTGGACATCGTCATCTGCATGGAAGCTGACGTTCCCATCATGTACCTGTGGGTGGGCGAGCAGGGCGGCAGAGGCCGCGCGGACGTGGTCCTGCCACACGTCCAGGTCAACCTCCAGCGGGCGCACAGGCCCCAGCTCGACGACCGGTTCCGCCGCCGAGAAATCGGCGCTCTGGTCCTCCCGCGCCACCTTGACCACGTCGTTGGTGCGCACCTTGATCAAGCGCCGAACCGCTGCGCGATAGGTGTCATCGGTCGCTCGCCACCATGCCAGGGCGGTCGCGCGAGGCGGGTCGTCCTCGATGGGGAGGTCCACGATTGGTCGGGGATCGTCAGCAAACCACCCCGCATCTCGAATCTTGTGCGTATTGTCGAGCGCCATCGATCCCACGCGGAGATCAACGTCTCCCAGTCGGATGTGCCGTGCGCTGGGCGCACTGGCGGCTCCCCCCGTCGCTTCCACGGCATACGAGTGCCGGTCGACGACGCCGTAGGCCATCCAGTAGAGCGGTTCTTCGGAAGCGCCCAGCACACCGGCGGCGCGCACGAGCTCCGCGGCGGTCGACTCCAGCAGCGGGTCCGATGCCCCCGGTTCCAGACCTGCCGGCGCAGCCTGGACCCCCCTCGCGAGCGTGGCCGCCGCCGTCGACCACAGTACAAGCTGGACCGTCTTCACACATGACTCCGCGGGCAGTCCGGCGCAGCGCGCCCCTGACCCGACACCCTACCCCCCGGAGTCATGCCCGGCAGGTCCAGCGTCGTGGGGTTCCCGCTCAGAAGTTCATGTCGAATGCGCTCCCCTGTTCCTCGTCGTCCTCGTACTCCTCACCGCCGAAGAATCCGGCCGCCCCGTGGTCTCCATCGGCTTCGAGATACTCGATCTCACAGAGATGCTCGATCGCTCCGACGATGGCCTCCCCGGTGAAGTCGAAGTCGGAGTCTCCCTCAATCAGCTCGGTGAGTGCACCAGCCAGACTCGTCGAGTCGTCCAGCTGGGCCTCGAGCTGGGCCAGGAGATCCTCGGCATCGACGCCCGCAACCTCCGTTGCGGCTTCCTCGACTCGCTCGCTGACGGTCTCTGTGATGGCGTCGGTGTCGTCGGTGTCATCCAGCTCACCGAGGTACTCGTCCAGGTACTGAACGAGGAGCACGCGCCACCGCTGCGGAAGCTCAATCATGGTCTGCTCCGGTCTCTCGAACGCCGGCCGCATAGCGATGGACCGGCAGGGGGGCAAGCGTGACATGACCCGATGTGGTTACCGGCGCAAGATGATCACCGACAAACTCATCCGGGCGCTGCCCAAAACCGACCTCCATCTCCACCTCGATGGCTCTCTTCGGGAGTCCACTCTCATCGAGCTTGCAAGGGAGCGGGACGTCCGGCTCCCCGCAAACAGCGTCGAGGGTCTCAACGCACTCGTCTTCAAGCCCACCTATGCCAATCTGGAGGAATATCTCCAGGGATTTACCTACACATGCGCCGTCATGCAGGATGAGGAAGCCCTCGAACGGGTGGCCTGGGAGCTGGCGTGGGACAACATCGACGAAGGGGTTCGATACATCGAGGTCCGATTCGCCCCCCAGCTCCACATGCACAAGGGGCTTGGAGTGGACGCCGTCCTGCGCGCCGTGGACCGCGGTCTCTCCAGGGCACGCGCCGAGCATGAACGTTCCGAGGCGGTGGTGGTCCACGGCGAACCACCCTTCCGCTACGGCATCATCGTCTGCGCGCTCCGCTACTTCGATGAACACTTGTCGGCCTGGTACGGCCAGCTCTGCGGTCTGTTCCCTGATGCGCCCCGCACGACCGTCTTCGCCATGGCGAGCCTCGAGCTTGCCCGTGCAGCCGTCCGGGTACGGGATGACCACGGCGTTCCGATCGTGGGCTTCGATCTCGCCGGTCGGGAGGACGGGTTCCCGGCCCATGAGCACGTCGAAGCATTCGCCCACGCCCACCGCCACTTCCTGAAGAAGACGGTGCATGCCGGCGAGGCCTACGGCCCTGAGAGCATCTTCGACGCGATCACCAGCCTGTATGCGGACCGGATCGGACACGGCTACCACCTGTTCAGTCCGGATCTTTGTGGTTCGGAGGTCGTCGACCCGTCCGACTACGTACGCCGGCTCGCGACCTACATCGCGGACCGGCGGATCACCCTGGAGGTCTGCATCACCTCCAACCTCCAGACCAATCCGGACATCGGTGACGTGCGCAATCACGTGTTCGGCCGGATGCTCGACGCGCGCCTCTCCGCCACCCTGTGCACCGACAATCGGCTCGTCTCCCACACCACGGTGAGTCGCGAAGTCGGACTCGCTGTCGCGACGTTTGGGATGGATCTGGGGCAGCTCCGCAACACGCTGATCTACGGCTTCAAGCGCAGCTTCTACCCCGGCCCCTACACCGAGAAGCGTTCATACGTTCGGGAGATCATCGACTACTACGACGCAGTCGTTGCCGCAGCGGTGTCGGAACCGGACTGACGCGAGCCCCGGAGGCCGATTCCCGGGTGACCCGGACCCGGTCGTCGACCTACACTCCCGGTGGCATCAGGACGGTGCCAGCGGAGCTCCCATGTCGACGCCCACCGGGGACGAACTCGTCCTGTTCCTGGCCGTCATGGCCCTCGCGGGAATCATCATTGGGGCGTTCCTGTCCGGTCCGGTCCGGGCGAGAGCCCCGCGCGAGCGCACGCCACCGTCCGTACGGCCCCCGCCCGGGACTGCCGCACCGGCTGGCGCGAGCACGTCTGCTGCAAGCCGCAGCGGGGCTGCGAGCTCCGCTTCCGAATCTGCCCGCTCCGAGGTGGCCCTGGTCGAATTCGACCCGGATCCGACCGACGAGTCGGCGTCCGAGCCACGGTCCGAACCCGCGCTCGACCACCGATCCGCCAACGTGTCCGCTGCACTCGCTGCGGCAGAGGAGCGGGCGGCGGATCTGGGCAACCGCCTCCGCAAGGCGGAGGCCGAATTGAACCAGCTGCGGGCCAGCCCGACGACCGAGCAGGCGCTCCGCGACGCCCGGCAGCGAGAGACATCGCTCATCGAAGAGCGGTCGCGGCTCATTGCCCAGCGGGCAGACCTGCTGCGCGACCGCAAGACAGCGAAGCAGGCGCATGCTGCCGCAGTCGAGGCACGCGACGCCCATCGGACGGCGAGGGAACGCGCAGAGCAGTCGCTGGAACGTGTGCGTGCAGAGCGCGACCGCCTGGCTGCCAGCAGCAGCTCCGCGTCGCCCCCGTCGCCTGGACAGGTGGCCCGTCACCGGCAACTGCAGAAGCAGTTGGCCGAGCTGGAACAGAAGTACGCCGCCTCGGAATCCGAAAGGCGGGCACTCGCCGAGTCCCGTGCACTCCTGGCCGACCAGGTCCAGACCCTCCGCACGGCGGAGGACACCCTGCTTCGGCAACGCGATGCTGCGCAGACCAGGGAGGCATCGACCCGGCGTGCGCTCGCGGCGGCCCAGCGGCGGCTCGCGGCGATCCCGCCCGCGATCGCAGCCGAAGACGACAGGTCGGGCACCTCGCCGGCGGTGGATACCCGCCATCGGGACGTGCGCCTGCGAGGCCGTGACGCTGCACTGGAGAGCGCGGAGACGGCCGACGCAGGGCGCTCCACTGCGGCGACACCGGTGCGCCAGAAGGGGCTGGATGCGAGCGCACTCGAAGGCACGCTGGGTCGCGAGAAGGCAGCCCGACGGGCTGCCGAGTCGGCGCTCCATTCTGCGACGGAACGACACGAAGCCGAACTGCGAAGTGCAGCCGCGCGGGAGGCCGAACTCCTGTCGTCCCGGGCCACCGCGCTGCAGCGCCTGGAGCAGCTGGAGGAGGCGGTGCGCCGGGAGAAGGCCCAACAGGCTCGTGTCGTCGCCAGTCACGTCCAGGCCCAATCCGACCTCCGGGCGGAGGCGGTCCGGAGCCACGCCAGCCTGCAGACGCTGCAGCGGCGTGAGAAGACCTATCAGGAGCGCATTCGCTCTCTGGAAGCCGAGCTCGCGAAGTTCCGGAGCCGTGAGGGCGCACGGCTGACGCCGCGACAGCGGAGCCTATGGGACGACGCGTGAGCCGCCCGGGTGCGGGGCGCACGGGCAGACGGGAGCGGCCCGCGACGAACGTCAGTCCAGTACATGCTTCGGGAGAACGAAGGCCGTGAAGGTGCCCCGCATCACCTCGCGGCCTCCCACCGAGCAGACCACGGAGACGATCTGTTTGCGGCGGTCGATCGCGTCGACACGGGCGACAGCGTCGACTCGCTCACCCACACGCACCGGCGCGATGAACCGGGCATCGGCGGCGCCCAGCACCACGTTCGGGTCATTGACGGCCAGCATCGCTGCATAATCAGCCTGCCCGAATACAAATCCCCCATGGACGAGCCCGCGGGAGTCTGCGCACATCGCGGCCGTCGTCTGCAGGTGGACCACCGCAGCGCCGTCGCCCAGCGAGACCGGCTCGCCACAGAGGCTGCGGTCGATGCCAGCGTGGGTCCTGATGTTCATGCAACCTCCTGCTCCGGTTCCGTCCATCGCGCACCTTCACGCCGGACCCACCGATACCGCATCCGCGGCCTGGCACCCGCGCCCCCGACGCCTGCGGAATGCCCAACCGCCTTGGGTCCTATTCGTCCTTCCCACCACCAAAGAGACGACTGAAGAACCCGCTGCCCTTCTTTTCATCCTTGGGCCGGGCCCGGGTGTCCGGCTTCTTCTGGCCGGGAGCCTTGCCCGTGATGCGGCGAAGCTCGCGGTTGGCATCGGCATTGCTCGGGTTGAGCTTCAGGGCATGGACCAGGCAGCTCTTCGCTGCCTTGTCGTTCCCCAGGTCACGGTAGACGATCCCAGCAAGTACCCAGGCGCCATCCAGCTTCCGTTCCTGCTCCTTGTTCTTCTCGAGAACGTCCTTGAGCGTCTCCTTGGCTTCCTCGGCGGCCATCTCGTCGCCCTTCTGGTGCGCCTGCTTGAAGGTGGTGAATGCAAAGTAGGCACTGAACTCGAGCTCGTCTGGAACGGCCTCGTGGGCAGAGCGGAAGAACTCGTGCGCCTGCTTGATCCGACCCTGATTGAACACGGCGAGGCCACGCTTGAACTCGGACTCCGCCTTCCAGAAGGCCTCGACCTGCGCCATCGCGAGTTCTTCTTCGGTCTGCTTCCCGTGGACGACCCGGTCGATGTAGGCCTCGCGGCTCCCCGGCTCACCGAGGACCTCCCACGCCTCCCGGACCCGGTCGAAGGCCTCATTGGCGACGTCCTGGAGCTCTGGTGTCGCATCGGCGAACCGGTCCGGGTGAAGCTGTCGCGCGAGCTCGAGGTGCGCCAGCCGGAACGCCTCGGCCTCGGCGTCCCACTCCAGCTCGAAAACCGTGAAGTGATCCTCCGCCGACATCACCCGCTCATGGATCGCCCGCAGGTTGTCCTCGAGCGGATGCTTGGGCGCTTCCTCGGGAACACGTTGGGTGAAGGTGGGGAGCGCAAGACCCGGCGCCGGTGCGGGCGCCGGTCCGTCCTCTCCCAGCAATTCGATCCCGATATCGTCCTCGAATGTCACCTCGTTGAGGGGATTCTTCGGTGCCGAATCCGGAACGAAGCCCTTCTGGTCGTTGGGGTCCGGCGGGTTGGCGGCCACCACTTCGGCGACACCCTCCGCGATCAGGGACGACAAGAGGCCGCCCCCCTCCTCGCTTGCGGGCTCCACCGCGCCCGCGCTTGGTTCCCCCTCCTCATCTGCCGATGCAGCCGCCGCCTCGGCGGAGGGTGCGCCAGTGGGCCCCACCGCACCTGCCTGCAGCGCCAGGAACAGCGCGGCCTTCGCCTCCTCCGGCTTTCCCGGGGCACCCGCTACCAGGGTCTCGCAGTCCAGGGAGCCATCGGCCCCGGCAAGCCAGCTTGCGTGCCGTCGCGACAACCCGAGCGCGTCGAGCCCCTCTCGCGCTGCCGGCGAGACGGCGCCGGCCAGCAGTGCATCGAGCTCTCCGGCGTCCCGGGCACCCGCGATGCCCTTCACGATGGCAACGCCGGTCTCGATGCGCACCCGCTCCTTGGGGGATCCCTTCTTGACTGCCCAGGTGTCGGCCGACCGCAGGGCGTTTCGAACCCGTCGCACCACCTGCAGCAGGAGGAGCCTGTCCGGGTCCATGTCGGGCTTGGACTCGCGGAGGGCATCGATGCCCTCGCTCTTCAGATTCGAGCGAGAGCCGACCAGCGCTCCATCCTCGAAGTAGAAGAGCCAGCGCTTCTTGCCCAGCTGCGCGTCCACCACGGAAGTGGCTGCGCTGCCGACCTGCGCAGCAAGAACGTGTTCCAGGCGCTCAGCGTTTTCGGTCATGGGGGCACATCTCCGGCGGTGCAGGCCGCCAGCGTATCGCGCTGCGCCCGCCGCGTGGTTTGATCCCGGCCATGCCCCGTCGTCCGCGCTGCCGCACCCTCCTCCTGCTCACGCTCTCTGCGGGGCTGCTGGCGGCGGAGCCGACTTCGCCGCCGCCGGTCGCGACCCGCCCCGATCCCCTCCAGACGGCGCGTGCCCTGGGCACTGCATTCGCGGACCTCGCGGAGCGTGTGGGACCAGCGACCGTCCACATCCAGGCCTCCAAGAGCCGGGGTCTTTCGCCTGGACTGTCCCAGGTGCTGCGTGATTACCGCCTACCGCTGCCAGAGCCTGCCGGACCCAAGATGGGTCGCAGCACGGGAAGCGGCGTCCTGCTCACACCGGATGGGCACGTCCTGACCAACCACCACGTGGTGGCGGGCGGCACGGACATCGTCGTCACGCTCCAGGACAAGCGCCGCTTCCCCGCCACGCTGCTGGGCTCCGATCCGCGCACCGATGTCGCCGTCCTGCACATCGAGTCCGACGAGGAGTTCGTCCACGGGACGCTGGGAGATTCTGACGACGTGCGGGTTGGCGAGTGGGTCGTCGCGATCGGTCACCCCTTCGAGTTCAGCTTCACGGTGACGGCAGGCATCGTCAGGGCCCGCGGGAGACGAAATCTCAATCCGGCGGAGATCAGCGACTTCATCCAGACGGATGCCGCGGTGAATCCGGGTTCGTCTGGCGGTCCGCTGTTCAATCTCGACGGCGAGGTCATCGGAATCAACACGGCGATCTTCAATCCCGGACCCCAGGCATC
>JAYYRS010000447.1:0-16795 GCA_036126975.1 Myxococcota bacterium | reverse complement strand
TCAGCATCAGGCGACCTGCCGACTGGAGGGCCGTGACGTAGCCGGTCGGGCCGCCGCGCTCCACGCCTGTTCGCGGTCAGATGATGGGTGGGAGCGCGGACCCAGACGCAGCGCCGCTCCGACGCAATGCCTCCAGGAGGGTCTCCTCGAGGGCGCGCGTTCCCCGACGGTCGCCAAAGATCCGAGGAGCGGCCGCCTGCACGGCCCGCCGCAGCTTGGCGCGCGCCTGGGGATCACGCGCCAGCGCGGCGGCCGTATCGACCCAGGCCGCCTCCGTGTCTGGCGACAGGCACGCGGGCAGCCCGGCCTCTCGCACGATGCCGAGACTGTGCCGGCCCCGCATCGTGCGCCCGGGAAATGCCAGCACGGGCAGGCCCAGCGCGAGTGCCTCCAGCGTGGTGTTCCCTCCCGACCAGTCGGGGCTGTCCAGGAACAGATCTCCCGCGAGGAGCAGGGACCGCCAGCCGATGTCGTCCTGTCGGGGAAGAATCCGGACGTGGGAGTCCAGTTCGAGTCCTGCCGCGGCGAAGGCCTGCTCCATGCGGGCGCGGAAGGCCGCCGTGACAGGTGGCCGGGGATCGGCGACGAACACCAGCAGCGCGTCCGGCGCCGCGCGTGCGATGCGTGCGTGGAGGGCGTCTGCCCGCGCGCGGTACTTGGCCAGGGTCTGGACGCTGAGCAGCACGGTCCGCGCAGCCGGCAGGCCCAGCTGCGCCCGGGTCCGGGGTGCGTCTGGTGCGGAACAGGGCGCCACGTGGACGCCCAACCCGGGGAGGTCCACGCGGCGCTCGTGGGTCCAATCCCCGCCAGGCTCCATGGCTGCGCTCGACAGGAACAGATCGATGCTGGGCAGGCCCGTCGTCATGGGATGGCCCCAGGCGACCGCCTGGACCGGAGCGAGCCGGTGCGACGCGATCCGGAGCGCGTGTGGATCCATCCCGAGCTCGGGGAACAGCAGTACGTCTGGCGCTGCGGCTGCCACCACGGCGAGTGCGTCCGGCAGCGCGGATGGCAGGCGGTCGAAGTGGTCCACTGCGGCAGCGGCCGCTTCGGTCCCGTCGTCGGTCCGGCTTGGGCAGGCCAGCGCGGTCACGCGGAACAGCGTGCGGTCCAGTGCCCGGGCCCAGCCGGTGAACAGGCGGTGCACCGTGTGGTCGCGGAGGTACGCGGAGACGATGACGACGTGGACGCGGGGGTCGACCCGTGGCCCTCGCGGGGGCGGGGGCAACCCCGCGCAGGCTGCGGTGACCAGTCGGCCATGAACGGCCTGGCGCTCCGTGTGGTCGTCGGCAAGGTAGTGCAGCGGGAATGCGGTCTGGACGGCGTCTGGCCAGCGTGCATCGTCGGGATTCGCCACATGGAGCGCGGCGACGCGCGCCAGGTCGGCGTCGTATCGGGCCAGCACGGCGTGCTCCTCCTCGCTGGATGCGCAGACGACGGGAACGCAGACGGCAAGGGCCCAGGCCGTGGCCGGGTCGTCCGGCTCCTTGGCGAGGTGTGTCTCGAAGGCCGCACGGGCGGCGTCGAATCGCCCGGCCTCCATGGCCATCAGCCCATGCAGCCGGAGGTGTGCTGCAGTGGGTTCGAGGTCGGCCACCGTCGCTGCAGCATCCGCTGCAGCGTCCCGGAGACCGAGTGCGTGTCGCCCGCGGGCAAGCCGCTCCCACCCACGGGAGAGGGTGGGCGCCCGCTCCGTCGCCAGCGTCCAGATGGCGACGGCCTTGCGGCGATCGCGGGCCTGCCACGCAAGGTCGCCCGCCTCCACGAGCACAGCCGCGGGTGCCCCGAGGCTCGCGGCGGTGAGCAGATGGGGCACGGCCGCTGCGGGCTGGCCCCGTCGCACGAGCGCGGTGGCGAGGGCCCTTCGGGTTGCCGCATGCCGGGGCCCCCGCCGAACGGCCTGCGCAAATGCCGTCTCGGCCTCTGCGAACCGTTCCCCCCGAAGTGCAATCCGACCCATCTCCCGCCAAGGCTGGGGGTCGTCGCCTGCCCGGGATGCTGCTTCCAGCCAGGCCGCCATGGCGGCATCCGGTCTCCCCTCCGCCTCCGCGATGCGGGCCAGCAGGGCGTGGGGTCCGGCGCGTCCGGGTGCGGCTGCCCGTGCCTGCTCGGCGGCGGCCCGGGCCGCGGGCAGGGCTCCTGCCTCGAGCAGGGCGAGCGCCGTGCGGATGTCTGCCATGGCCTGCTCCGGTGGACGAGCGTAGCAGCCAGCACGCGGGAGGGTGGGCAGGCCGCCGGCGTCGAGGGCCGGGTGTTCCCGGTGCCATGGAGGAACACACCCCGCTGGCTGGCTCGCTGCGCCGCGAACGATACGGCGGGGTCCAGGAGGCATCGTGCAGGCCGAACCCCGTTCCCCCACCCTTCCATCGCCCCGCCCCCGCATCGCGGCCCTGCTTGAGCAGCTTGGCGCGGGCCTCTATGAGCGGGACGAGGCGGTGCGCCTCTCCCTCCTCGCCTCGGTGGCGGGCGAGAGCGTCTTCCTGCTGGGTCCTCCGGGGGTCGGAAAGAGCCTCGTCGCGCGGCGCCTCAAATACGCCTTCGCATCGGGTCGGGCCTTCGAGTACCTGATGAGCCGCTTCTCGACCCCCGACGAGATCTTCGGGCCGGTGTCCATTCGCAAGCTCCGAGAGGAGGATCGGTACGAGCGGCGGGTGGAGGGCTACCTTCCCGGCTCGGACGTCATCTTCCTCGACGAGATCTGGAAGGCCGGTCCGGCCATCCAGAACGCCCTGCTCACGGTCCTCAATGAACGGATCTATCGCAATGGGGATCGCGACATCGAGGTGGAGGTGCGGGCGATCCTGACCGCCTCGAATGAACTCCCGCCTGCCGGGGAGTCTCTCTCTCCGCTCTGGGACCGCTTCCTGATCCGGTACGAGATGGTCGGCGTCCGCGGGGTCTCACGCTTCCTCTCCATGATCACCGACACCCAGGACGTATACGCCGACAACGTGGACCCATCGGTCAAGCTGGATGGAGCGCTGCTCGACAGCTGGTCGTCCGCCATCGATGCCGTCACGCTCCCGGCAGAGGTCCTCAATGTCGTCCAGGTGGTCCGGCAGCGGATCGCGGAGGCCAATGAGACCGGTGCGCTGCCGGCCGGGCCGCTCGAACTCTACGACCGCCGATGGAAGAAGGTCGTTCGTCTGCTTCGCACGTCGGCATTCCTGAACGGGCGGGACGCCGTCGACCTGATGGACTGTGCGCTCATGGTGCACGCGCTGTGGGGCCACCCGGATCAGCGCACCTTCATCCGGGATGCAGTGCACGACGCCGTGGCGAAGCACGGCTACTCCCTGGCCACAGGGCTGGCAGCGCTCCGCGCGGAGATGGACGATCTCGAGGTCGACATCCGGGACGAGACCGAGTTCACGCATGTGGTCGCCGAGACCCGCCCCCTGCTGGTGGATGGCACATGGCACCAGCTGTTGTCGACCGACACCCCGTTCTCCGCGACCCGCATGGCCATGGCGGACTACGCAAAGCTGTCGAAGGACACCGCGAGCACCGTGACGTTCACGGATGACAGCGGGGAAGGACGCCATCGCGTGCGGTGCTGGTTGAGTCCCCGTCCCCACAGCGTGGTCGTCGAGGTTCGAGGCACACGGGTCGATGTTGCCCTCGAGACCGCGCTCGTGGAGCGGGAGGAGCGGATCCGACGCCGCCCGCATCGCCTGCTTGTCGAACACTGGACCCGCCGCATCGACCGGATCGAGGCGGAGGTCCGCGACTGCCTCGCCCGCCTCTCGGACCACGAATCCGGTCCTCTCGCCTCGCTCGGCGAGAACCTCTTCGTCGAACCCGGGTTCGCGGAGGTGGTTCGGCGGAACCACGATCGGGTGGTTCGCAGCTTCGAGGGTCTCTCGCTGCGATGCGAGAAGGCGCGGTTCCGGATCGACGACGGCTCGGCATGACCGCGTCTGCCCGCCATGAGGTCATCCTTCAGCAACGGCGCGAGGCGCTGGACCTGGAGCTGCAGCGCTTCGTGGACTTCGGTGCGCTCCTCGACCGGCGGACCCGCCGGTACCTCGTGGGGATCCTCCGCCAGCGGGTCTTTGGAGAGGCGCCGCCGCTGCTCGCGCCCACGGGAGACGACGCGGATGCCCTCGATGCGACGTACATGCGCTACTTCGCGGAAGCGCTCGATGACCTCTTCGAGGACGAGACGCTCCTGGAGCTGTGCCGCGCACAGGGGACCGTGGGGACCCACGTCGCGACCGAGACGGTGCGATGGATGCGTCGCACGCTCGATGAAGCGGACCGCGCCGATCCCCATGCGGAGGAGCGCTCCCGCCTCGGTCACCTCGCGGGCTTCCCGCTGGACCGGGTGATGGCCGGGTATCGGGGCTTCATGGCGGAGATCCGGAACTGGTACACCCCGCGCGAGATCGACGTCGACTTCTACGAGCGCGCCTTCGAGGAGGTGCTGAAGGGGCCAGGGCCGGTGGACACGGACCGGGTCGAGATGCTCGTCCGGGACCTGCTCGCAACCTGGGATGCCCGTCTCTCCGCCAAGCGCCTGGCCGACCAGATGAGCAAGCTGGTCGAGTCTCGCGACAAGTTCATCGACAGGCTGCATGCGCGGGTCGAGGAACATCGGAGGCTGCGGAGCCTCCTGAGCCCCTTTGTCGACTATATCGACCGCGGCTGGGACCTGTCGCGGGAACTCTGGACGGAGTCGGACCTGGACCTCCTGCGGGAGTACTCCCAGCTGATCGATGACGAGGACGACATCCGGAGGCTCGCGGACCTTCTTGGCCGGATGCACGAGGCGCAGATCCAGTCCGAGGAGGAGGAGCTCTCGACGACGATCGAGACGCAGCGGTGGGTCACCGATCCCACGCTGCGCTCCGAGATCGTCGGCGTTCGTGAATCGGCAGATCTTCCCGGTCTGCTCTCGAGCGAAGCCGCGCTCGCGGCCGAGCCGGCCCTGGAAGACCGTTTCCTGCAGAAGTTCGCCGACCAGCGCCTCTTGACCTACGCCTATGCGGACCGGCGGGCCGTCCGGGGGACCCGGGATGTCGTGCACCGGCAGGCGCGCACCCGGCGTCGGACGAAGGGCCCGTTCATCCTGTGCGTCGACACCAGCTACTCCATGGCCGGCGACGCCGAGCGCCTCGCGAAGGTCCTGTCCTTCGGCATCCTCCGGATGGCCATCGAAGAGGACCGGGAGGCCTACCTGATCAACTTCTCCGTCCAGGTACGCACCCTCGACCTGCGCGCCGTCGGTCGAAGCGTGGATGCCCTCGCGGCGTTCCTGCGGATGTCGTTTCATGGGGGAACGGACGTCACCCTGGCATTTGGAGAGGCCCTGCGCCGGCTGGATGAGGGTCGGTTCCGCGATGCCGACGTCCTGCTGGTCTCGGACTTCATCATGCTGAAGATGTCCGCCCGCGTGCTCGAGAGCGTGACGAGTCATCGCCACAACCACGACACCCGATTCCACGCGCTCACCTTCCATGACCAGCCCAGTCCCGAGCTGCTCCGGTGCTTCGATACGGTCTGGGCGTCCTCGCCTGACCGACCCGGCATCATCAACCAGGTCACTGCACAGCTGGATTCGATCCGGCGCGCGCGGCCCTGACCGCGGTCTCCACGGCGGGGGGGTGCCGGGGCGGAGGGGTTCAGGCTGCGGGGAGCGAGAGCAGCGTTCGCGCTTCTGCCGGGCTCGCGATGGCGCGTCCCACATCGCGCGCCACGGTGACCAGGTGATCAATCAGGTCGCCATTCCCGCGGCATCGTTCTCCGCTCGGGAGGTAGAATGTGTCCTCGACGCCCGTCCGCAGGTGGCCGCCCAGTTCGGCGGTGCGCCGGTGCAGCGGCCAGACGTCCTCCCGACCGATGGCGGTGACCTGCCAGGGGCTGCCGGGGTCGATGTACCGCCGCAGCACGGGCAGCAGATCTGGATCTGCGGGCATGCCGCTTGAGACACCCATGACCAGGTTGACCTCCGGTGGCTGCCCGCCGGTCATGCCGGCCTGGGCGAACATCGCCACGCTGCGCAGGATGCCCGTGTCGAAGCACTCGAACTCGGGTCGGGTTCCGCTGGCAGACATGGCGTCGAGGAAGCGCTGGATCTTCTCGACGGAGTTGTCGAACAGCATCGGGGGCCAGGCCCACTGACCGTTGCGGCGAACCTTGAGATAGTTGAGCGAACCGGCATTGCAGGCGGCAATCTCGGGTCGGCACCGCTCCAGGCACGCCACGGGACCGGAGATGTCATCGCCCACGACGCCCGTGCTCATGTTGATGATGACGCCAGAGCAGGCCGCACGGATGGCATCGATGACCGCCGCGGCGACGTCGGGCTCCCAGCTCGGGAAGCGTCCCATGCCAGGCTCCTGGCGGCGAAAGTGGACATGCATGACGCTCGCACCGGCGTCGAAGGCCTCGCGAGCGCTGGCGGCCATCTCGGCGACCGTGACCGGTACGGGATGGCGGTCCGGGTCGGTGAGCACGCCGGTCAGGGCGCATGTGACGACAGCCTTGTCGGGGCTCATGGGTCCTCCTCGGTGGGGGGCATGTCCGGGGTGATGCGTGCGAGGATGTCACCGGCCGCCACCGCAACGCCGGGCGTTCCGCGGACCTCTGCCACGATGCCAGAGACCCCCGCCCGAAGGCTGGTCTCCAGCTTCATGGCCTCCACGACGGCCACGGCGGTCCCGGGTTCGACCCGATCGCCGGGGGCCACGGGCAGGGCCACGATGGTGCCCGCAGATGGGGCCCGAACGATGCCATCGCCGCCATGGGATGCGGCCGGCATCGGGGACGGATCCCAGGGGCCCACGTGCACCACGTGACCGCGATGCTGGACCTCGGTGCAGCGCCCGACGGCCGTGACGTGGAGCCGGGTGCGACGTCCCCCAATCGCGAGGGTGGTCCAGCCGTCGGTACAGGGGGGCAGCGACACCGGTGCGCCATCGACCTCGAGCGGACGGCCCACCCCCAGTGCAACCGGGGTTCGGATGCCGTCGACGTCGAGGACGACGGCCTGCGGGACGCGGTGGCTGTTGCGAAATCCGCGCTGGGCCGTGCGGGCGAGATGCGCGGCGATGGCCACCCGGACGGTCGGGTCTGGCGGTGACGGCTCTGCGGTGAGGTCGGGGTGGGAATCCAGGAAGCGGGTCGTGGCCGCACCGGATGCGAATCCCGGGTGCGAAACGATCCTGCCCAGGAACGCCCGGTTGGTGACCACGCCTCCGACCACCGTGTCCTCGAGCATCCGGTGGAGACGTCGTCGGGCGGTGTCGCGATCGGGGCCCGTGGCCATGATCTTGGCGAGCATGGGGTCGTAGAAGGCGCTGATCGCATCGCCGGCCCGCACGCCCGCGTCGCATCGCAGCCCCGCGCCTTCTGGGACGGAGAAAGCCGTCAGGCGACCGGTCCGGGGCGCGTAGTCTGCACCGGGCTCCTCGGCATAGAGACGGGCTTCGATGGCATGTCCACGGATCCTCACGTCTTCCTGTTGGAACCCCAGCGGTCGTCCCGGTGCCACCCGGAGCTGCATCGCGACGAGATCGAGGCCGGTCACAAGCTCGGTGACGGGGTGCTCGACCTGCAGCCGGGTGTTCATCTCGAGGAAGTAGAACGAGCCGTCTGCGTCGAGCAGGAACTCGACCGTACCGGCGCCGACGTAGCCGACCGCGGCCGCTGCCCGGACGGCAGCGGCACCCATCTCGGCGCGCAAGGCCGGCGACACCGCCGGTGAGGGCGCCTCTTCAATGACCTTCTGGTGGCGGCGCTGGACCGAGCAGTCGCGTTCGCCGAGGTGCAGCACGGTGCCGTGCTGATCGGCCATCACCTGCACCTCGACGTGCCGTCCATCCTCGATCAGCCGCTCCAGCAGGAGGGCACCAGAACCGAAGGCCCCCTCCGCCTCCCGTCGTGCGGAGGCCAGGGCGGCGGGCAGCTGCCGGGCGTCGTGGACGGCGCGCATGCCTCGCCCGCCGCCGCCCGCCGCTGCCTTCACCAGGAGCGGAAAGCCGACCCGTGCTGCCTCGGCCAGCAGGACCGTGTCGCTGGGGTCGTCTCCGTCGAAGCCCGGCACGGTGGGCACGCCGGCTGCGCGCATCGCGGATTTCGCACGGGCCTTGTCCCCCATGGCCTCGATCGCGGCGGCGGGGGGGCCCACGAAGGTCCTTCCCGCCTCGGCCACCGCCCTTGCGAAGCTGGCCCGTTCGCTGAGGAATCCGTAGCCGGGATGGATCAGCCCGGCGTCGGTCTCCGCAGCGGCCGCGAGGATGCGGGGGATCGAGAGGTAGCTGTCACCCGCGGCCGGTGGACCCAGCCGGACCGCCTCGTCGGCCGCAGAGACATGCGGGGCGTTCTCGTCGGCGTCGCTGTAGACCGCGACGGTGCGCAGGCCGAGGGACCGGGCGGTGCGGATCACGCGGACCGCGATCTCCCCCCGATTGGCGATCAGCACGGTGTTCATGTCGCTCATTCGTCCTCCGGGACGGGAACCCAGGGGGCGGGGCTGCGGCGCAGGAAGGCCGCGAAGCCCTGCGCTGCGGTCTCGCTCCGTGCAAGCCGCGCAAATCCGGCCGCGGCATCATCGAGGACGTCTCCAAGGCGCCGATGGGCCGGCTGGGAGACGACGCGCTTGGTCTCTGCCACCGCGTGGGGCTCGTTGCGCAGGATGCGCGCGGCCATCGATGACAGAAGCGCTTCGCCCGCGGGTGCATCGGGTGCGGCTGCATGGGCGAGGTGGAGACGGACGGCGTCCTGGGCGTCGAGCGTCTCTCCGGTCACAGCCAGCCGGCGGGCGTGGGAATGGCCGACGCGGCGCACCACGAAGGGCGCGATCTGCGCGGGCGAGATGCCGAGGCTGGTCTCCGGAAGGCGGAAGCGCGTGCCCTCCACCGCGATCACCACATCGGCCACGCAGGCCAGGCCGAACCCGCCCCCCATGACAGCGCCCTCGCACAGGGCGATGACGGCGCAGGGCAGGGCATCGACACGCTCGATGAGCGCACCGAATGTTCGGTTGAAGATTGCGATCGGGTCGGTGCCATCGCTCGGTTCGGCGCCCGCCGCCGCCGCCATGTCCTGGATGTCGCCGCCTGCACAGAAGTGTCCATCTGCACCCCGCAGGACGAGGATGCGCACCTCTCCGATGAGCACGGTGTCGAGCACGGCGTGCAGCTCCCGCACCATCGCGCTGTTCATGGCGTTGCGGCGGTGCGGGCGGTGCAGCGTGACCGTGCACACGGATCCGGTCCGCTCGACGAGGAGGGTGTCCATGGTTCAGGCCTTCTTCGACTTCTTCTTGGAGGGCAGCGTCCCGTCGATCTTGCAGATGATGCTGAGCATCACCTCGTCCGCGCCGCCGCCGATGCTGATGAGTCGGGTGTCCCGGTAGGCGCGGGCCACGCTCGTTTCCCACATGAACCCCATGCCCCCCCAGAACTGGAGGCAGGAGTCGGTGACCTCCCGTGCGAGCCGGCCGGACTTGAGCTTCGCCATGCTCGCGAGGCGGGTGACATTCTCCCCTGCGACGTACTGCTCGGTGGCGGCGTAGATGAGTGCACGCAGGGCCTCGACCTCCGTGGAAAGTTCAGCGAGGCGGAAGTGCACGGTCTGGAAGTCGAGGATCGACTGCCCGAACGCCTCTCGTCCTCCGGCGTAGGCCCTGGTATCGGCGATGACCTGTTCGAGCCCCTTCAGGACATTGGCGGAGCCCCAGAGGCGCTCCTCCTGGAACTGGATCATCTGGTACATGAAACCGAAGCCCTCCTCGCCGATGAGGTAGCGCTGTGGAACGCGAACCTCGTCGAAGTAGACCTCTGCGGTGTCCGAGCTGCGCATCCCGAGCTTGTTGAGCTTCCGGTCCCGCGTGACGCCCTTCGCGTCGAGGGGCACCAGGATCAGGGACTTGTTGCGGTGGGGGTGCCCATCGGAGGTGTTCACCAGCGCGCACATCCAGTCCGCCTGCGTGCCGTTGGTGATCCACATCTTCGAGCCGGAGATCACGTAGTCATCGCCGTCCTTTCGCGCGCGGGTCTTGATCCCGGCGACGTCGGAGCCTGCGGTGGCTTCGCTGACACCGATGCAGCCGACCATGTCGCCGGCGATCGAGGGGGTCAGGAACGCCTGGCGCAGCTCGTCGGACCCGAAGCGTGCCAGCGCGGGTGTGCACATGTCGGTCTGCACGCCGAGCGCCATGGGGACGCCGCCGCACCGGATCAGCCCGAGCTCCTCGGCCGCGACCACGCTGTAGCTGTAGTCCAGCCCGAGTCCGCCGAACTCTTCTGGCTTCGAGATGCCGAGCAGGCCGAGATCCCCCGCCTTCTTGAAGACCTCGTGGGCCGGAAACACGCCGGCCTCTTCCCAGTCGTCGACATGGGGATTGATCTCGTTCTCGACGAACTGCCGAACCGTCTTGCGCAGGGCTTCATGCTCTTCGGTGAACTGCATCGGGGCTCCAGGGGTGGGGTGCGGGGCGTCAGCCGCGGGCGACGCCGAAGGTGTTCGGGCGCAGGGTCCGGCCACGGCCGGCGGCGGTGATGTCGAGGCATTGCCGCAGCACGGCGCGGGTGTCTCGCGGGTCGATCAGGCCGTCGTCCCAGATGCGAGCGGTCGCGAACAGCGCGGAGGACTGGCGGTCCAGCGTCTTGCGGACCTCCTTGGTCATGCCCTCGAGGACCTCTTCATCCAGTGGCCATCCCTTCCGGGCGAATTTGGCCCGGGTGATGATCTTCATGACGGTCGCCGCCTGCTCCCCGCCCATCACGGCGACCTTGGCGTTCGGCCATGCGAACAGGAAGTCCGGGTCGAAGCCGCGACCGCACATGCCGTAGTTTCCCGCGCCATATGCGCCACCCGTGACGATGGTGAGCTTGGGTACCGTGGCGTTCGCGACCGCCTGGATCATCTTGGAGCCGTGCTTGACGGCACCCGCCTGCTCGGCCGCGGTGCCCACCATGTACCCGGTGGTGTTCATCAGGAATACCAGGGGAAGCCCCGCCTGCTCGCAGAGCTGGATGAACTGTGCGGCCTTGACGGACCCCTGGGGATGGATGGGCCCGTTGTTGCCCAGAATGCCCACCCGGTGGTCGCCGATCCGGGCGTGTCCGCAGATGGTGTTCGTCCCAAAGCCCTTCTTGAACTCGAGGAAGCGCGAGCCGTCGACGACCCGTGCGACGACCTCTCGGATGTCGTAGGGCGTCCGCGGGTCGGCGGGGATCGCGCCACAGAGCTCGTCAGGGTCGTAGGCGGGTGGCTCGACCTCGGCGGCGATGGGCGCCTCGTCCCAGCCCAGGCTTGCGAGGATCTCGCGGGTAAGGTGCAGTCCGTGGGCATCATCGGTCGCGACGTACTCGGCGGTGCCCGAGATGGTGGCATGCATCCGAGCTCCGCCCAGATCCTCCTCGTCTGCATCCTCCCCGAGGGCGGCCTTGACCAGCGGTGCCCCGGCGAGGAACACCTTCGCCTTGTCTTCGACCATCACCACGTAGTCGGAGAGGCCCGGCAGATACGCCCCGCCGGCAGTCGATGAACCATGCACCACGGTGAGCTGGGGGATGCCGGCCGCACTGAGGCGGGCCATGTTCGCGAACACGCGCCCCCACTCCACGAACAGCTCCGCCTGGTGAAGCAGATTGGCGCCGCCACTTTCGACGAGGGATACAACGGGCAGTCGCTGCTGGAGGGCGATCTCCTGAGCCCTGAGGGTCTTCTTGAGTCCCATCGGGGAGATGGATCCGCCCTTGATGGCGGCGTCGCTCGCGCTGACAAGGCAGCGGATGCCACGGACGATGCCGATCCCGATGATGCTCCCGCCACCCGCGATGAGATTGCCGCCATCGTCGTCGTGCATCCGCCAGCCCGCGAGTGTCGACAGCTCGAGGAAGTCGGAACCGGGGTCCAGCAGGCGATGCACGCGCTCGCGCGGCATCAGCTTGCCGCGTTTGGCGAAGCGCTCCGCCTGCTTCTCCCCGTGGGCCCGCACGCCGGCCTCGAGCTCGCGCAGCTCGTCGACGAGCGCGAGCATGGCGGCGCGGTTGTCGCTGTATCCGGCAGAGCCGGTGTCGACCGAGGAAGGGAGGGGCGTCACGTCGACTCCAGGGAGGCAGCGAGGGCACGAGCCCGGGCGAGTGGAACGCCCAGGCCGGCCAGGGAGAAGCGCAGCGCGGCGGCGGCCACCGCATCCGCGCGTCCGGGGTCCTCATAGACGAGAGACTCGTCGAGGACGTTGTCGAAGAGCGTGATGATGAAGCGCGAGGCGAGGGCGGGGTCGTCCGTCGCGAAGACGCCCGATGCGATGCCTGCGTCGATCCGGGCAGCGGCCAGCGCCGAGAGACGCGCCCGGCCCTGCAGCGCCGCCCGCTGGGTGTCGCGGGCGCTCTCTGCCTCACGAAAAACCCTTTCGAGCGGTAGGTTGTCGCGAAGCGCAGCGAGGATGCGGGCCACCGTGCGGACCAGTGCCTCGTCCGGCGCCAGCGCAGGATCGGCGGAGGTCGAGAGCGCGATGGCGTAGCGCTTGAAGACGCCCCGGCGCAGCTCGGCGAGCAGCGCCTGCTTGCTGTCGAAGTAGTTGTAGAAGGTGCCCTGCGAGACCCCCGCCGCCCGGACGATGCTCGCGACCGAGGTCGCGGCGTACCCATCGGCGACGAAGCGCGCGGTCGCGACGGAGAGAAGCTGGGCCTTGCGGTCGCCTGCCAGGGGGACATCCATGGTGACTGACAGTCAGTCAGTAGCAGATCACCTCCGAACCGACAAGGTGGACCCGGAGAAGCCGGGGACAGCCCCGCCCCGCATGCGGGAAGGGATGCAGGAGGCCTGGGGCGTGCCACGATGCGGGCCGGACCGTCGCTGAGCTCGTGGGTTACGTCCCGCCCGCCCCGCCGAACGACCGGTTCATGGAGTCCGACACCCGTGCCCGCTGCCCAGCACGACTTCATCATCCTGGGCGGCGGCTCCGCGGGTTGTGCGCTCGCAGCCCGCCTGAGCGAAGATCCCTCGAACCGGGTCCTCGTCCTCGAGGCCGGACGGCGAGACTGGCTGTGGGATGTGTTCATCCACATGCCGGCGGCCCTCACCATCCCCCTCGGCAGCCCGTTCTACGACTGGCGGTACCAGACCGAGCCAGAGCCCTTCATGGGGGGGCGGCGGGTGGTGCACGCGCGGGGGAAGGTGCTCGGGGGCTCGTCGAGCATCAATGGGATGATCTTCATCCGCGGCAACCCCATGGACTTCGAGAAGTGGGCCCGCGATCCGGGGATGGACACGTGGGACTACGCCCACTGCCTGCCGTACTTCAAGCGCTCGGAGACCCGGCTTGCCGGGCGGGATGACTACCGCGGCGGCGAAGGGCCGCTTCGGCTCGAGACGGGTCCCTGCGACAACCCCCTGTTCGATGCCTTCCTCCGGGCCGGAGAAGACGCGGGGTACGGCCGGACGAGCGACGTCAACGGATTCCAGCAGGAGGGGTTCGGTGCCTTTGATCGCAACCTCGTCCGTGGCCGGAGGCTCAGCGCCGCGCGCGCCTACCTGCACCCGGTCCTGCACCGACCCAACCTCGCGGTGGTGTGTGGGGCCCATGCCACCCGGGTGTGTTTCGAAGGCAGGCGCGCGGTGGGGGTGGAGTACCGCGCAGGTCGTCGGCGTCTGACGGCCCGTGGCGGAATGGTGATCGCCTGTGGTGGTGCCTTCAACTCGCCACAGCTGCTGCAGCTGTCCGGCGTGGGTGATGCCGACCACCTGAACAGCCTCGGCATCTCGCCCGTGCACCACCTGCCGGGGGTCGGCGAGCACCTGCAGGACCACCTGGAGGTCTACATCCAGCACCGATGCCTGCAGCCGGTGAGCATGCAGCCGCAGCTCGCATGGTGGCGCAAGCCGTGGCTTGGTCTCCAGTGGCTGCTCTTCCGGTCCGGGGCGGCGGCGACCAACCACTTCGAGGCCGGCGCCTTCCTCCGCTCCAACCAGGACGTGACGTATCCCAACCTGCAGCTGCACTTCCTGCCCCTGGCCATCCGCTACGACGGCAGCGCGCCCGCGGGCGACCATGGCTACCAGGTGCACGTTGGCCCCATGAACTCGGATGCGCGGGGTTTCGTACGCATCCGGAGTGCTGATCCGATGGAGCATCCTGCGATCCAGTTCAACTACCTGTCGACCGACCAGGACCGGCGGGAGTGGGTCGAGGCCGTCCGGACGGTGAGACGCGTGCTGGCCCAGGATGCGTTTGCGGGTCTCGACGGCGGGGAGATCTCGCCGGGACCCGACGTACAGACCGACGAAGAGATCCTGGACTGGGTGGCGAGGGACGCCGAGACCGCCCTGCACCCCTCCTGTTCCTGCCGGATGGGTATCGATGAGGCCTCGGTGGTCGACCCGCGGACCATGCGGGTCCACGGCGTCGAAGGCCTCGCAGTCGTGGACGCCTCGGTCATGCCCTATGTGACGAACGGGAACATCTACGCTCCCGTGATGATGATCGCCGAGAAGGCTGCCGATCTGCTCCTGGGCAACACGCCCCTTGCGCCGATGGAGCTGCCGTTCGCGCGGCACGCGCCTGCGGTGCACCGGTGATTCCGGCCGTCGGACGGATCCGTGGCATCAGGGCCGTGATCTTCGATATGGACGGCACGCTCGTGGACTCCGAACCGTTCACCGGGCGCTGCGTGCGGCGCATGCTCACCGCGCAGGGCATCGCCGACCCCGAACTGGACATGCGCCAGTTCCATGGCTGCACCTGGCGGTCCATCGCGGATGCACTGGTCTCGCGCCACCCGCAGCTGTCCGGGGTGTGCACCCCGGAGCGTCTGGACGACGGGTTCGAGGCGCTCTGGGAAGAGGCCCCTCCGCCCTACATCAAGGGAGCCCACCGGGCGCTGGCCGCGGCCCATCGCCACGCGCGGACGGCCATCTGCACGTCGAGTCGGCGGCCGGCGGTGGCGAGGCTCGTGGCGCGCAGGGGACTCGCGCCCCTGGTGGACCGGATCGTATGTGCCGATGACTTCGGACCGTCCAAGCCCGACCCCGCGTGCTTCCTGCTCGCTGCCGATCGACTCGGCGTCCTGCCTTCTGCGTGTCTCGTGTTCGAGGACAGCGTGGCCGGGCAGACGGCGGCGCTTCGCGCCGGAATGACGGTCGTGGGAATCGGTCAGCCACGTCGTCACCCCCCTGGGGTGCACTGCACCATTCCTGACTACACCTCCCTGCCGGGCGATTTCTTCGAGAGGGCGTGCGACCGCTGAGTCCGGGCGGTCCACGCCCGTGCGACGCGGTCGCCGTCCCCTCCGCGTCCGGCGTCACGGCGCCAACGCCCGCGGAGGGACCGGCGCCTCGGGTCCCGCGGGATAGGGGCCGGGCGATCGGAGGCACGATGGCGCGAAAGCCGAATCCGAAGCGGGGTCGAAGGAGCAGCCGCTCTGGTGGCCATGGGCATCCTCGAGGGCGTCCCCGGCTGCCCCCATCGGCACCCATGCCGGGCGCGGAAGCGGCAGTCCTCGATGCGCTTCTGTCTGACGCACAGTCCGTCATGGGTCACCTGCAGACCCTGCGGAGCATGACGGAATCCGGGGGCCCACTGGGGGGCCTGCGGTTCGACGGCGCCGCCTTCCGGCGCGCGGTCTCCCGTCACCTGCCCGCGGTCGAGGGCACGCCGCTGGCGGGAGACGAGCGCCCCTGGGAACGCCTGATGCGGCGCTGCGGTCCGGATCTCGTCACGGATGCATGGCTGGACACGGCGGAGGATCACCTCGCGGTGGCCTTCGCCCAGACCACCGGGCTGGCAGAGCAGCAGGCGCTGCTGCTGGCTCGGACCACCCTGCGGCGCGGCGGTGCCGATGACCCGGACGTCGGTCCTCCTCCGCTCGTGGTCGCGCTGTTCCCCGTCCAGCTCGATGAGCTGCTGCGCGCGGATGCCGCGCTTGCGGATGTCGCCGCGTCCGACGACCGGCTGGGTGACCGGCTGGGCGAGCTGCTCACGTCCTCTCCGGAAGCGCGGGCGGCCCTGGAGGATGCGGCGGAACAGCACCGGCAGGCGGCCATCGACGACGTGCTGGGGCAGGAGCCTCCGTCGTTCCTTTCGCTCGATGCGTACGTGATCATCTGGTCCGTGGTCGGCCCGTACGTGGCCAGCGAGGCCCCCGCCGAGGTCGAGGCGGCGATCCTCGCGCTAGACACCCTGATCGAAGAGACGGGGATTCTCGAGGAGACCCGTCGACGCGTGGCGGCGGCGCGGGACGACGCGACCGGCCCGACCCGGGTTCGCTGGTCTGCGCTCTGGATCGCACTGGAGCTCACGCCCGCCTTCGTGCTGGCGGTGTGGGCGACAAATCCGCGGACGGTTCCGCTGCTGACACATCCCTCGGAGCGGGCGGCATGGGCGGCGCGAGGGACGCCGGGGGCGGTGGCCTCGCGCGGTCCGTGGCTCGCTCATCTCGGCGAGACGGCCGCCGCCGGACGGCTGGAGGCCGTCGAGGCCGCATTCGCGCGACTGGATTGAGTTCGCGATGACTCCGCCCTGCGGGCCCGATCCGCTATGGTTGGGCTGAGGAAGCGCATGTTTCACGTGTCCCGACCCGGTCTGCTGGTGGCGCTCGCGCTGTCGGTCTCCTGCGACCCTGCGAAGACGCAGTTCGGCAAGGAGCGCGCGGGGCCCGTCGATGCAGACGGCGACGGCGTGGCGTCCAGCGACGACTGCGATGATGCAGATGGTGCGGTGTACCCAGGTGCGCCCGAGATCTGCGATGGCATCGACAACGACTGCGACGGCGTCGTCGATGGCCCCGGCAGCGTCGATGCCGGGAGCTGGTATGTCGATGCGGACGGGGACGGCCACGGG
>JAYYRS010000446.1:0-8513 GCA_036126975.1 Myxococcota bacterium | reverse complement strand
GACTCCAGGAAGAGCAGCTGGGCGATGATGGCATTTGCGACCTGGTCGTCTACCTGGGACCCGAGAAAGATGACCCGGTCGAGAAGCAGCCGCGAGTAGATGTCGTAGGCGCGCTCCCCGCGGTGGGTCTGCTCGACGACGGTGGGGATGGGAACGTAGGCAGCCTTTTCGAACGACATGCGGACCTCAGGGGCGGTTTGGTGCGGTGGCGGAAACGCCACCCGCGGCATTGCGGGGTCCATATCTGCACGCGATCCCTGCGGCGACAACCCCCCACCGCAACGTCACCCGAGAAGGGCCCCGAACGAGAGCGGGCCGGCCCCGAAGGAGCCGGCCCGCCTGCGCGTTTGCGGCCCGATTCAGGCGCCGTGCGCTTCGAGGGCCTCGATGATCTCGGCCTTCTTGTTCTTGGTGTTCACCGCGAGTCCAAGTCCCTGGGCGACCGCAAGGAGTTCGGCCTTCTTCATCTTCGGATCCCAGGTCGCCGCGGCCGGCGTGGCCTTGGCCTTGGGCTTTGCCTTGGCCTTCGGCTTGGCCTTGGCCTTCGGCTTCGCCTCGGACTTGGCCTTGGCCTTGGCCTTCGGCTTCGCCTTGGCCTTGGACTTCGTTGCCGGTGGCTCGGCAGTCGGCGTGGTGACGGTCAGCTCTGCGGCCTCGAGGAGGAACTCGAGGGTCTTCTCCTCAAGGATCCGGTCGTTGAGCACCGGGATTGCGTCCTCGCGCTCCAGGTATCCGCGGATGGCTTGCACCGTCTGGCCACGCAGCTCCGCGATCTCTTCGATCTTCGCGTCAAGGTCGGCAGGCGACACGGCGATTTCTTCCTGCCGTGCGACGGCCGCGAGGATGACACTGGCCTTCGCCGCGAAGGTGGCGCGTCCCCGCAGGTCCGCCATCTCCGCTTCGCTGAACCGGATGCTGCGGGGGTCCTCGCCCTGGTACGCCCTTCGGACCTTGAGCTCCTCGGTGAGCGCCTGCAGCTGCTCGTTGACCATTCCCTCCGGCACCTCGAAGTCATTTGCATCGACGAGTTTCTGCAGCAGCGCGACCCGAGCCTGGGTGCGCCCCTCTTCCTGCACTGCGTTGTCGATTTCCATGCGAATCGCAGCCCGCATCCCGTCGGCCCCGCCTTCGTAGCCGAGTTCCTCAGCGAGAGCGTCATCCAGGTCCGGCACCTCGTTTGCCTGGATGGCCTGGACGGTCACCTTCGCCTGCACGGTCTGCCCGCGGAGATGCTCGTATGCCGACGCCTCGGAGATGGTGACCTCGCCTTCGGCCGACCCATCAACGCTGAGACCCACGAGCAGCGATTCGATCCCCGGGTAGTAGCGGTCACCCGCGGCCGACACCATGGTGCCGGGCTCGTCGGCAACGGATTCGCCATCCTTCTCGAGCGTGATGGCCGTCAGGACGAGGTCCCCTGCCTGGACACCCCGGCCGTCCGTGACCTCCACCAAGCGGGCCTTGCTGGCGAGCTTGGCCTGGACCCGTCCTTCGACATCGTCATCCGTGACCGGCCGAGCCGAGTAGCTGACCTCGAGGCCCTTGTAGCCCTCCAGCTCGAGCTCGGGTCGGACATCCACGCCGATGGTGAACGTGAAGACCTCGCGAGCGGAGAGTTCCCCCTGCTCTTCGAGCGCCGGCTGCCCGGCGACATCGAGGTCGCCCAGTGCCTCCCGCCAGGCCCGGTCGATGAGCTTGCCGGAGACCTCGCCCTTGATCTGGCCACCAAACCGCGCCTCCAGCAGCTGCCGCGGCACCTTGCCCGGCCGAAAACCCGGGAGGCGGACGCGGCGCTTCATGTCCTTGAAGGCCCGGTCCAGCTCGCCCTTGACCTCACCCTGCTGGAGGGTGAAGTGCAGGCGCCGCCGGATGGGGGAGACGGTCTCGACCTGGAGCTCGTACTGCATGTCTGCCTCGTGCGGGCCGCGGGGTCACCCGCGCGCCCGTGCGCCAGAAAGCGGCGCGTCGTCGGTTTGTAGGGTTGCAAGGAAGAAAGTGGTGCGAGAAGGGGGAGTCGAACCCCCACGGGTCACCCCACCGGATCCTAAATCCGGCGCGTCTACCAGTTCCGCCATTCTCGCGGGAGAGGCGTGCCCCTCGAAGAGATGCCGTGAACGGGCAAGGCCCGGTCAGGAAAGAACGCCGCTCCATAGAACACGACAGCGGCGCGCTGGCAAGCCGGAACCGTGTGCGGCACGGCCGAGACACGGTCGATGCCGAAATGAACGACGCCGGAAGCAGAGGCGCTTCCGGCGTCGAGGTGGTGGGCCCACTAGGAATCGAACCTAGAACCTGCGGATTAAGAGTCCGATGCTCTGCCAATTGAGCTATAGGCCCTGATGGTCTACGGAAAGACCGATCCTGCGATGTAAACGTGGGGTGGATAATGGGACTCGAACCCACGACCTCCGGAACCACAATCCGGCGTTCTAACCAACTGAACTATACCCACCACATGGCCGACACGTGCCGGCCTGGGCGTCGCCGCGAGCAATCGCTGCGCGACGGGAGCGTCCTTATAGAGTAGCGCCGGGAGTGGCAAGCACGGATCCTCCGCAAGGCGGGCCGGCGTCCGCCAGCCACTCAAGGCCGGGCAGAACGATGCCCGGGGGAAGCCCGGTCAGGTCGATCTCCCGCGCGAGCATCGCAGCAAGGGGGGCGAGCGGACGCATCGGCTCTCCGCCAGGGAGGACGGACGAGAGCGCGCATCGGGTCACAAGGTCCTCTGCGAGGGGAAGCGCGCCGACCGCAGGCCCAAGAGGCGGACGGACTCCGTCTGCAGCAGACGGCAACCACGACAGCGCGGGCACATCCGACGCCGGGAGCCACCAGGGACCGTCATCGACGGAGGGCAGGACCTCCAGTGCGCCGAGGATCGCCAGCGGGGAGGCCCATGGCGCTTCGGGTGACCAGGGCGCTGGATCACGCAGGTCTGCCCGGTTCCGCGTCCCTCGGATGGGCAAGGGTGCCCAGGGCCAGATCGAGAGGCCATCGAGGCGTCGTCCGCTGACCGGATCGATGGCGTCCGCGGACCGCAGCAGTGCCCCCCCCGCGAGAGGCTGCAACCAGCCGTCTGCCCCAAGCAGTCCGGCTGCACCGGAATCCGGGAAGCCCAGCGGGGTGTGGCGGATCAGTGTGGCGGGATCTCGCCCCGACTGGACGGCAATGGGATCTCCATCGAGTCCGGTCGCCAGACCCACGATGAGTTCTCCCACACGGAAACCCGCTGGGCCGGTCGGCCCCGGGAGCCATGTCCGCGTACTCGTGCCTCCGCTCAGCAACAGCTGCCCCTCCGGCGAGCGTTCGTCAGGCAGCCAGGCGAGCGGGACGGGGCCCTCGGCGAGGGACTGCCAGCCCGCCACCCGACCCCGGGCATCGCGGACGATCCGGACGACGCCTCCGGGCGTCGACGCAACCACGAGGCGGCCCACGGGATCCCACCGCAGGGCGACCTCTCCCCCGTCTCCAGAGAGCCGAACGATCCTCGCTTCATCGCCCACCGACGATGCGCGGAGCGATGAAGAACCGACCCCCCACGCCGGCGGCCCTCCCGGTGGCCGCGCTTCGAGCAGACGACCTTCCGGGTCGAACGTCACGAAGATTCCCTCGGGCCCCTCGATCCGCCCACCGGTAAACACCCAGGAGGGTTCGTCGGCCGTCCCCTCCCCGATGAGCCGGCCATCTGCGTCTCGACGGCGCTCGACCCGAGGCTGGTCATCCGCCTGCCACCACTGGACCCGACCACCGGCATCACGCGAATCGGTCCGGACTGCACGTGTGCGACCGTCTGCATCCACGAACGCTCGGTGTACCAGTCCCCGGTTGTAGTCGTATCGGACGAGCGTGCCGCCGGGGAGACGGACGAGCCGTAGCCGGCCTGCTGCATCGTAGTCGGTGCCGAGTTGCAGCCCGCCAGGGCCCGAAAGGCGCAACGTGCGACCGGCCGCGTCCCTTGACCACCGCCATACGCGCTCATCGATCGCGACCTCCTCCACCTGACCACGCGGATCCCAGATCGTCTGGATCACGCCCTGGGACGTCTCTTCCTGGATGATGCGCCCTGCGGGGTCACGCTGGACGACCACGGCGGGATCGGAGCCGCGCCACGCCACTGGCCGGCCCGCGCCATCACGCGTGACCTCGACCGACCAAGGACCAGAGCGAGCGGCCTCCAAGCGGCCGGCCGCGTCGTGACGCAGCTCCATCTGGACTTCGCCAAGTCCCAGACGCGAGAGCCGCCCTGCTGAATCCCACGACCACCGGCCCGGCCCCACAGCGGTCGGCAGTCCGCGGCCGTCCCGTTCCACCTTGACGGGGCCGCCGGGGCCGACGACCGCCGCGATCTCTCCCGCGGCATCCCTCTCAACGCCTAGTTCCACACCCGAGGGCAATCGTACGGCCGTGATGCGTCCCAGTGGGTCCCGGATCATCCCCAGCGTGCGGCCATCGGGGGCCTGGATGGCAGTGACCCGGCCGTCGGCGCCCCGAGCCAGCCGGACCTTGCCGGTCCGAACGTCTTCGACCCCAACCAGCCGTCCGGAGGAGTCTCGCTCGAGGCGGACCTCCCGTCCTGTGGGATCGACCACTCGATCGGGACGTCCATTGAGGTCGTGCCCAATCGTCCACCGTCCACCGGTCCTGGATACCACCGCTGCTACCCGTCCGTGGCCATCTCGGTCGAGCTGCAGAACGCTCCCGCCGGGATCGGTGAGCCCCGTCGTGCGTCCTTCGAGGTCACGCTCGAAGCGGACCTCTGCGCCCGTCGGGTCTCGCAATGCGATGACCCGCCCTTGTTCATCCCGCTCGATGCGGGTGACCTGCCCGCTGCGCTCCACCCCACGGATGTCTCCATCTTTGCTCCGGTCCCACACGGTGACCCGACCGGTGGGGTCCAGCGCCCGCCGCACCCGGCCATCCGCACCTCGCTCCCAGCGCCAGACCGCGCCGAGCGGGTCCGTGACCGATGCAGGCCGCCCCGTGTCATCCATCACCACCCGCCAGACGGCACCGGTTGGGCCCTGGACCTCGAGCTGCCCAGACTCCCGGATGACGCGCGTGATGCGACCGCGGGGGTCCTGCCACGCCGTGGCCCGTTCCCCCTCCGCGTCCGCGAACCAGGTTCGCACGACCCGGCCCGCGGAATCAGCGACTTCCCAGGCGTACGCACCAAGATCCCCGCCGGCCACTGGCCGGACACGCGTCAGCCGGCCGAGCGAATCCCGCACCGCAAGGTCGCCCTGGGCACCCCACCGGAACGTGCGCCTTGCATTGCCGGGACCATCGATGCGTCGGACACGGCCGTCTTCGTCGTATCGGACCGCCAGGCTGCCCCCATCGGGCCAGAGCACACCCGCGAGGCGCCCATCGTCATCGTAGAGGTACCGCCGTCGGACACCGGTGCTGGTGGTCGCGGAGGTGAGCTGCCCATCATCCGTGAGGTCGTACACGAATCCATCTCGCGGGGGCCAGCTGCGGTCGACCCCACCCCCCTCGACAGTCCAGCGGCGGCCATCCCATTCTCGGACGACACCCGGGTGGTCGCGTTCAACGATGCTCAGCAGACCCGAGCGCGGGTCCACCACGACGGAGTCCGGCCCGCCCGGCAGCACATCGCGGTCCGATGGGACAACGGTGCCGAACCAGGTCGGTCCGTCAGGTCCGAGCAGGGCGGGCGGCATGGCCCACGCTGCGCCGACAACCAGCGCGAGCGACCAGGACAAGCGCGCCTCCGCAGGGGCCGGCCCCTCAAGGGGTGGAAAGCAACAGCATCGAACCCCAGAGTCCGGGGTCGTCGTTGTCGACGCCAAGCAGCGCATCACGCATCAGGGACTCGCGCGCCTCATTGAGGGCACGTGCCGGCGGGCGGTCGCGGTTCAGCGCGGCAAAGTAGCCGTCGAAGAACCGCTCCTGGGCAGCCTCCTCGATCGGCCAGGCCATCACGAGGACCGCCTTTGAGCCCGCATCGAGGAACGCCCGGGCACGCTGGAGCTGCACCGGATGGGGTGCTTCGGCTGTGATCACCACCACCTGGGCATGCATCTCCGTACTGCGGATGTCGGACAGCGTCAGCACGCCGTCCGCCAACACGAAGCCCCCGTCGGGCGCAGCATCCACCTTGGAGAACTGCAGGTATCGAGCCGTCCCGCCGAGTTCGGTCCAGATGGCCTCTGTCGCCGCCTGTCCCACGCGCAGGTCGCGGAAGTCATCCCCGAAGCTGCGCGACGCCGCCACGAGGGCACCCGGCGTCTTGCTCTTGGAACGATGGGCACGGAGCAGGTCGGCATCGGTGAGGCCACCGGAGAACTCGCTCCCCGCCGTTTGCGCCTCCGGATCAGCCGCCTCCGTGGCGGGACCGGGCTTCGCCGTGGCATCCCCGGGTTCCGCTGGCTCGTCTCCCGCCGCTTCTGCTGCCGCCTCTCCGTCCTCGGCGGCGGGCTCGGGAGGCGGCGCGGCCTCTTCCGGAGCCCCGAACCCCAGGAAGGGCGGCCTGAAATCGAAACTCGCGGACTTGTCATCGTCCAGGTCATGGGCCGATGCAATCGTCGGCAGGGTCGCGACGGTCCGGATGTCCGCAAGGTAGCGGAGCCCGCTCGACTGCTCCGGGAAGGTCGTCACCGAGAACCCCATCACGTCCAATGGCGCGACGACTTGGTAGCGGCCCACGCCAGCGAGGTCTGCCACGAACGGATCGATGAGCAGGCTCCGAAGCCGGTCGCCTGCGCGGTGGTCGGCCTTCGCGTCCGTCCGGGCAGACCCCTGCAGCGCCCGCAGATGGCTGGCAGCATCCGCCACCCATGCCGCCCGCGGCCCAAGCGTCAGCGCGGAGCCCCCATCCAGTTTCACGACCAGACCGTGTACCGAATCGGGGCTCGCCACGTACGACAACAACGCAGCACCGGACAGGTCCTTGCGGACCTGGCCCAGGGCCAGGGGCGCGGCTGGACGAACCGTCCGCAGCGGCGTGTCATCCCGCAGGGCAGCTTCCGCAGCAGCAAGCGCCTTGAACGACGCTTCGGGGAACCCACCGCCCCCTGCGAGGTGGTCGCGGACCTGCGCGCGGGCAAAGGCCGCGGCCTCCAGCAGGCTGGCGCGCTGCTCCGCTTCGAGTCCGGCGAGGAGATCGCGTCCCTGCGCATGGTCGGCACGTGCGGCATCGACCCGGTGAACGGCCTCATGGATGGTCAACGCGACCGCAAGCGATGCGTCATCCAGCTGTTTTCCCTGCACCATCGCCAGGTCGGCGGCGACCGGTACGCCGTGCGCCCCGAGCAGCGCCGTCCCAGTCGACAGGACGCCGCGGCGATGGGTCGGCAGCATGGTCAACGACTCGGCGTACCGAAGTGACGCGGCGGCCTCGCCGCCCCGGGCAGCCGACCGACCGTTCGCCCAGCGACCGACGGCCGTCGTCGGCTCCGCGACACCCTCGCCGCTCGCCAGTGCGATCCACTCCGCCACCGGGCCGGACACGTCCTCGCCCGAGGTCAGGCTGCCGCCCGCGAGCATCGCTCGCAGGCCGACCTCGGCACGCAGGGCGTCCCCTTGGGACCCGCGAGGTGCAGCCTTGAGGAGCTGTGCCCGCAGCGATGCAGCGCCCCGCTCGTCGAACGCCCGGAGTTGGGCTTCCAGCTCGAGCCGCGTCGCCATCGAGAGGGCTGGGTCACCGCTCGCATCCGCTGCACGCACCGCACGCTGCATTGACTCCGTAGCCAGAGGCCCGCCGAGCCGACCGGCCTCCAACCAGACATACGCCGTGTCTCGAGCAGACAGGCCCGATTCCGGGAGCCCTCCAAAGACTGCGCCGGGCGCGCCGGCGTATCCCAGCGCGAGCCCGCGAAGCGCCTGCGCTCGCGCACCACGCAATGCGCCGGCCGCCGCTGTGGCGCCGTCGGCGTCCCCCTGCCCGAGTGCGCCCCATCCCTCCAACCACGCCGCATCGGCGGCCACCTCCCCCTCGGAGACCGCGCGGGCAGCGGCCGCCGCCTCTCGTGCCACCCCCGGCCGTCCGGCCGCGAGCGCGACCCGCGCCAGCGCAAGGCGCGGACGCACAGAATCCGGGGGCGCATGCTCCGCAACCGCCTGCGCGAGCGCCAGGCCGGCCGCCGAGACGTTGCCCCGGAGCGACAGGCCCACGGCGGTATCGAGCTGCTCGGAAGCGAGTCCGACATCCCCGTCATCGAGGGCGATCTGCAGCGCACCCAAGGCAGACAGGGCGGCCTCCCGCAGTCCCGGCGTCCGCCCATCGACCGCCGGCAGCGCGCCTGCCTCGGCCAGCTCGGACTGAAGAAGCCCCATGGTGACCCGCGCGCGGGGGTCATCAGTACCATCGGCGTCGGCCAGTGCTGCCGCTGCCGCACGGCTGTCGCCGTGCGCGAGCGCCACCCGCGCACGAAGCGCCGCCGCCCGCCAGCCTGCGACGGTCGCAGCTTCCGCGGCGTACCGCCGCGCCGACCGCTTGTCCGGGGCCGCGGCGTACCGGATCAGGGATTCGGCGGCATCAGGCTTGTCTCCTGCGA